>NZ_JABKKK010000011.1:0-125498 GCF_013166535.1 Prevotella sp. PTAC | reverse complement strand
TTATAAAAGAAAGTATAATCCGGATACGTATGATATATACATCCTTTTGCTATCGGGTTCTTTTTCAAGTCGAGAACTGTCAGCATTAGTTTGAATTCGAACGATGTGAACACGCAGTCAAGCACAACGTTTATTCCATATTCCTTTATCCTCTTTTTCTTGAACAGCCACTCGTTTCTGTATCCACCCTGTCTGAACTGTTGGTGAAGTCCGATAAGTATCTCCGGTTTTACGTCACACACGATATTTGCCAGATAATATCCTTTTTCCAGCATTGCCAGGTAAAACTCATATCGTTCCTCGATGTCCATTGCTATATAACGGCTTTGTTCCGCTTCATCAAAAGGTATTGTAATCTCTATTGTCTTAAAACATTCGCTTAGCTTTATTGTGGGTTTTATTATTTTTGCAGATAATAGAACGTAAATCATATTATAAATGCCTGTTTCTATCTTTTCTTTGCGAACGGCTTTTGATAAATAGTAGTCTATAAAACTAACATTAAATTGAAATTTATAACGAAAATCGTTACTTATACCTGAATAATGTTCATGATGTATGTTTAAACTAATGTATCTTAAGTTCATAATTTATGGTATTTTATGTTTATGTTCATCTTTTAATTGTCCCTGTTTTCTTAATGTATTTGCTCTATCTTTTTCATAATTATAAATCTTATCTCTTGCATTCTTTCCCGCCGGTTCTTTATGTGTTATAACAGATTCATATCTGTCCTCTCCTGCCAGACGATTCCATTTCCTTACCTGACTCTCCGCTCTGTATGATTTGCCGTCTTTCCTTATCTTTCCGGAGCTTACACCTGTCTTTACTATCTCTCCGGTGAATTTATCTATGATGTCATAAGCATGCTGTGCCCTTGTGCTTGCCTTTGAGTTCCCGTGCACGGCTTTTACAATCTTTACGCCGTCTTTAACATCACCGATACTTACAGGCAGGAATTCCGAAGCGAGACTTGCCCCTGCAATGACTTTCTCTTCGGTCGATGCTTCATCATTTAAAAGCGTGTTCGCATTTTCCGTTATGTCGGAAACGATATCATAGTAAGTGTCCGCTTTTGTCAATGCGGAAAAGCCTTTTTTGCTTGCGGTTTTTGCTATACGATATCCGCCTTTTATGATTTTTGTCCATACACTGCGGCCATCCGGATCTACAAACTTTATCGGATTGTCAAGACAATATACATACGGACTGACATTCAGATAATCGTCCGCGAGCGGGTCCGGCCTGTTCCACCTGCATAATATCGGGTCATACATCCTCGCCCCGTAGTCATACCAGTCGAGTCCGAGCAGCCTGTCGAGTTCCTTGCCGTTATACTTATACCTTTGTACCTCGTCGTCTTTGTCGTTGAGGAATAAAGCCCCGAACGGATAGTACTGGTTTGTCTGCTCCACCGTCCCGTCCTGGTTGAACACTATCCTGACGTTTCCGAGATGGTCTTTCTGGTAGAAGTGATATACGGGTATCTTGTTGGTGAAAGTGACGTACCCTCCGTCAAAGAGTACTTTGTCGAGTCTGTAATTGTCATATATCACGTTTCCGCAATAGTCGATCTGCCTTACACCGTATGGTGTCGTTATGGGGAAGTCCGGTTTTGTAATCAGTGAGTCTCTTATTCCCGGATATATCGGTTCTGTTGGCAGTGTTCCCGGTGGGATAGCCCCGTTTGGAAGCCTTTCCCCGTCCGTCATCATCATTGTCGTTGCCGGGTATATTATGTACGGCAGGTCGAGCACGTATGTTGCGCATAGTTTTTCCCCGTCGGCTCTGTATGTGTATGATACGCTCTTTCCGCTGTCGAGTTCTATTTTTGCCGGCCTGTTTGTCACGTTGTATGACATGGCTGTGATGCCCTTGTTCAGGTCCATGACCATGTTTCCGTTGGCGTCATATCCGTATTCCGTATCCTCGTCAGCCAGGTCAAGGAACCGCATGAGTCCTTTTTTATATGCTCCTTTTACTTGGTTTGTCGCCTTCACCGGCCTGTTCCCGTCGTATACGACCGATATTTTGTCTGTATACCTCGCCCCGATGTTTGATACTACTCCTTTGCGTTTTATGACGGTGATGTTTCCGTTCCCGTCGTATGAGTATTCCGTATCGTATCTTCCTGTGTAAGACTCTTTCTCCCAATATTTTGCTCCGGTCAGTCTCGCCAGTCCGTCATACATGAAGCAATACCGGAACTGGTACTGACTGTTTACCGTCCATTGCATTGCCGCGATGTCTCCCCCGTACCTCGGCTTTATTCCCGCTCCCGGTTGTTCGTATGTCAGTCTGACATATCTTGTGCCCGTTCCGATTTTCACCGGCCATGACCGTATGTTGTATTCATACCCGGTTTTTAATGTCGGAAGTCCGTTCTTGCGGTCGGCAGCCAGTCTTCCCCGCTCGTCATATTCCCTGTCCGCTATTTTTATCGGTTCTTTTCCGTTTACGGCAAGCGTGGTGACGAGCGGCCTTCCCGCATGGTCGTATGTCGTGTTGTACACCTCTTCCACGTTCGACTTATATCCTGTCCTGAACGCGTGCGTGTGTTTGTGTCCGGTCTCATTTCCCGTGAAGTCGTATGCATGATAGTGCCGTTCATATCCTTTGAGGTTGTTTGTGGCCTTTGTCTGTATTATCCGTCCCCTGTCGTCATAGTATATGGCCGTAGAGTCGTATGAGTATACCTTATCGGAAGCCGACAGTCTTGCGATGACAGTTCCCGTCTTCCATCCCAACGCCTTTGAGTATATCCGTCCGTATCCGTCTTCCTCGTTGTAGTCCAGTATCCCGTTCCCTTCGGCGAATGTGTATCTGTCGTAGAAGTTTGCCGTCAGGGCGGTGGCATCCGGCACTGATATTCCCGTGATACGGTATCCCATCGTTCCGTTTCCCGTTCCCGTATACTCGCATTTGCATACCGTTTCGAGGAAAAACGACTTCGTGTCTGCCGGAAAGCTGTACGAGCACACTCCCGTGACGCATTCCCTTCCGAACACGTCGTATGCCGTGAACTCGCATATACCTTTTTCCCGCATCTTGCCGTCCTGCCGGTACACGGGCCTGTCTGCGGCATCATATATGAACAGTTCCGGCTCGGCTCCGGGAACTTTTCTCAGGCACATCCTGTTTCTCGTGTCATATCCGTATATGTACGCATATTTTTCGAGCATGTCGCTGTCGATTGTTCCCGAGTTGCAGTTGGCTGACAGCTCCGGCGGCAGCACCGCTCTCAGGTTTCCTCCTGCGTCATATACATAGTAGGTATCATACGATGCAGTTCCAGCTTCCCGGTCAATGGCACGGGAGAGCACTTTTCTTCCGCTCCTGTCCGTAAACACCAGTGCGGCGTGTCCGTCCTCATTCTCTGTTCTTGTTACGCTCAGTGTTCCGTCGGCGTATACTCCCGCCACCCTTACGGATATTCCTCCGGGGCCTTCCGTTATCTCGTGCAGCAGACACCGCAGCGTGTCGGTGCTTCCGCTGTTTGCCATGTAAGCGTATCTCACGGCTTTGCCGGCCTCGTGCCATGCGTCTCCCGGCCCTGTCACGGCTACCGTTCTTCCCGGCGTCGCCCTTTCGTATGAATATTGTGTATATGGGTGGTTGTCGCCCGTTGTTTGAATGGCCGCTTCAAGATATTTGTCTTTAGTCCTGCATCCTGTCCCTTCCGACGCCGTGGCAACCGGGATGCCCTGCCATGCTTTTCTTTCGAGCGAGTTGTATTCGTGGAAGGTTACTATGTCATTCTTCTTCGGCGTGATACCTGTGTGTACTTCCTCCCTTATCCTTCCCAGTCCGTCATAGTATGTGGCGCTCAGTGTCCCGTTGTTTCCGTCGCCCGTCGTCGCTGTGAACGTCACGACACAGTTTCGTGTGGTGTCTGCCGGCAGCTTCATTATAGGCGCGTCATCTTCGACAGGCATGAATTCATAACCGTAATCATCCGTCTGTCCGGGTGCGCTTATGGCGAATATCGCCGCTATGAGCGACAAGATGTATCTTATGTTTGTTTTTGGCATGATGTAATACTTTTATTTTTTATAGTAATAGTCATAACGGTTCAGCACATGTTTCAAATCCCATGGCTCATCATCCAATGTCTCGTAATAATACTTTTCACGGAGTCGTCCCATTGTATCATACTTATATAGTTGTGACAGTCCGTTAGGAAAAATTTCGGCAACCAGCCTCATGTCAGCATTATACATGTATAAGTGGGAAAGTGAGTTGTTTAAATCATGACGATAACTGAAATTGTCGAATGGTATTTGGGAACAATCCATACATGAAGAGTAATGACGTTCATCTCCTAAGACCTCTTCTGCCTTGGCTAATGTGCAATTGTCTATTTTTGCAAGCAGCTTTTGACCGTTAAATCCCCAAAACAAAGCTGAAGTCATGCCGTTGCGGACAATTTCTGTCGGTTTGCCGTAAGCATTGACGACATTCACCTGATAGTCAGTTCTTTTTGCGGCGCTGTTATTCCACGATGTGGTTATTTTGCTGATATATGGTATGCCGTTTCCGGTAAATGAATAGTCGTATGTCTCAGTTTCGACACTGTTCATTTCCTTGGTCTTTTTTTCTACGATTGCAGACAAGATGTGCATGTTGTCCAGCCGGTTGTACATTGTCTTGTCATCAGATGAATATTTGTAGCTGATCGTTCTTGCGTTTCCTTTACTTGTATATGTAAGCTCTTGTGCGGGTAATTTCGCCGCATTGTAGGTGTAGTGGCTTTCAGTATTGAAAGACAGGTTGGATATTTCGGAATAGGTCGTGTCTTTGGCGAATGTTTTCAGGTAACTGCATGTCAGGGTGTTTGCGAGCCATCCCACCTGGCTTATCATAACGTTGTATGGGTCGTGATTGAGTATCACTTCCTGCTGGTATGCGGTTTTCATGGGAGTCTCCGGTGTCCTTTTGTATTTTATGTTTGTCTTCCGTATCAGTTTGTTTGTCGCGTCATAATACTCTTCCGACATGAGTTTTCCTCTTTCCGTAGACATGCTTGTATATATAGCCAAAGGTGAGGAGCCGCCTCCGGCAGTAGTATGTGTGTATTGCTCGTTGCCGTGAGTCTCACCGAAAATGTCCGTGTCGTAATTGCTGTATCTGTATTTTACATATCCCAGGGACTCTCCGTTTTTGTCAAGGGTCTCTTCTATCACGCATGAGTATCCCACGTCGGGTGTATTGAGATTTGTTACCGACGGGAAATATCCTCCTTGCGATTTGAGTTCCAATATAGCGTCTCCGGCTTTGAAAGAAGTGCTTGTCACTGGAGCTCCGGCAGATATGCCGCTGCTTGTCGCCCCGTTATCTTTATTTTCGGAGTAATAATACTTTTTTGTTTCTGTGATGTTGCCATCTTCATCAAGATTCTTTATTGTCGCCACGCGCAAGCCGCCCGATGTGGAGTTGTATTTTTTGGTTGTGATTGTGCAGTGGTCGTCATTCACTTGCTTGGAGTAGTCGTGCAGTTCGTATTCGAATTGTGTACGGCCTCCCGTCGGATATGTTATTCCGGAGAGGGTCTCTGCCGTGGTACATTCAAGATCCGGTAAAACTTTCGAGAAAGACGGGGTGGCTGACAGCGTTACTTCCCCGCCATGGCAATATCCCCACGAGTCTGTGTAAGCCATTGAATATCTGTATGGCATGATATTGGCCCCGTTGCGCTCTTTATTCTTGTTATATCTGAACTTGTATACAGGCATGTCATCGGACATGCCGGTTCCGTATTGTTTGTCGCCGTTTCCTGCCAGCCGGGGCTGATCTGCCGAGAATGCGACGCTCGCGAGTTTCAATCTCTCTTCATGGTTCCCTCCCGAATACCCGAAATATACATATCCGGACGTATCTGAATATCTGCCTTTGATTGTGATCTTGTCGAGAATACAGTGAGTGAGTTTGTTCGCTATCGCCTGGCGGGTGGCATTCTCACTGCTTTGCTGTCCGACGTTGATAAAAACCAGAAATTGTAGGGCAGGGTCTTCGATGTTGCTTGAATAAGGGGATGGTCTCGTGAATCCGGAATTTTTCCAATATAGGGCGTAAACAGTTTGAAAAAATCTGTCACCGTAATTGTTTTCTTTATTATAACTGAAAGTCAGAGTCTCGTTGGGAGTGGTTATTGATACGAGATTTGCCGGAAAAAGAAGAAATCCGGTGAAGGCTTGCCGACCTTTTATGAGTGGGTCGGAAGGAACTTGCGATACATTGTATAACTTTCTGTATAGCGGCATATAGCGCAGGTCGCACATGATGGAAGACGTGTCGTATTTAAACTCTATCACATGCTTGTCGACTGTCGTTATTCTTTTCAGCCGCCAGGTGGTTGCGGTGAGTCCATTGGTAGCTCGCGCATAATATGGTGTGCTGAATTCTGTCGCGTCGAGTCCGCCGAATTCGTATCTGCATCCGTCCGGTGTGACAAGCGTGAACTTATTGAAAAACCTGTTATAATCGGATCTCGTGTTCCAGCCCGTGGTCTTGAAGCGCGTCTCCAATGTTTTAAGGTCGATGAAACCATTTCCTAATGTCGGGTCGAACTCCACTTTTATATCATCGTCGGAGATAACGGTCCAACCGCCATCCTCATTATAATAAAAAGTACCTGAGTATCCGCAAAACGAGAAAGAGAACTCGTCGGCTGTAAGTTCAAAGTAGTCGTTGCCGCGCAATTTGGTTTTTGTCATTTGGTCGAAAGTGCTGTTGGATATGTTTTTCATCTTTGTGGCATGATAGTAAAATCCGTGCCCTATATTGTTCGAGCCGCACATCTCGTCACATATACATCGAACGGTACGGGTGATATATCCTCCTGCCATAAGGCTCCAGCCCATACCGAGACAACCGGGCTGCATATCAGGCTTTACCGCGGCCAAATGATAGTTTGCGGATAGCGGCATACTGTAATCCCCTACGTTTATGTCATATAGCGGAACCGATATTTCCGGTATTCCGGTGTAGTGGCTCACAGGTATGATGCCGTAAAGTCCGAGGTTGGCGATTTCCGGTGACTGTATGTTTTTCAATGGCGTCAGTTGTGCTTTTGCGACACTTGCCGATAACACTATTATCAGATACAGGGCAGTTCTTATCGTCTTCATGGTATATAAGTTTATTGTACGGATGTAGGGATTCTCATTTTAATAATATCTTTTCGGCATACCTGTTGTCGTTTACCCGGATGTTTATCAGATACACGCCCTTGGTGTATCCGGCGGTGTTGAATTGTTCTTTGTATACACCGCCAGCGTGTCGTCTCGTGCCGCTGTCATATAAGGTTTTCCCGTCAGGCGTGTAAATGGCGTATGATATTTCGGCTTCTGACGATATGCCGTATTCAAAGCGTATGACGCCGTCATCTGAAATATATGCGTTGTATGTGAATCCGGCATTGCCCGATAACGGATTGCGGAAGTTGCCGCCATGCAGTATGAGACGTTCTTGTATCTCTCTGTTCTCGCTGTCGTATTCAAGATTGTTTTGTTCCGACGGCGGGTAATAGAAAGCCGTTGTGAAACGGTTCTCGATGCCATCCTCATCAGTATGGGTTTGCAGTGTTTCCAATATCGGATACCTATATCCCTGGGCGTACCATCTGTATACATCGTTTCTGATGACAGTCTGGCATTTATCGCCTTGTTTGTCTATCCGCTCGGCGGAATACGGGTGCTTGGATATCGTTTTCAGGCTGTCTATGTGGAAATATTCTCCGTATACGCTTCGTTCCGTGTGTATGCGGAGCACGTTTCTTATTGTGTCGCCATCCGGCAGTATCAGCATTCCGGCAGCGTCGGCTTTTGTCACATATCGTCCGAAAGTGCGCAAGGCCACCTTGTCGCAGTAGGTTCCCGTGCCATGAAAGCAACCCGATATTGAGTCGCCGTACGACATCGGGAATTTAAGAAGTACTTCGGGCATGTCATAGCTCACTTTTGTGGTGTTGTTCTCAAAGCCGTTAAGTGTCAACGAGTTATCGGTCGTGTGATAATAATACATGGTTCGATGTTCCGTGCCGATGATGAGACTGTCTTTATGGCTTTCGTCTTCCGTGTAACTCAGTTCGTAGTTTTCGTTTGCCGGTTCCGTCTCTCCGAGATCCCACAGTACGTGTATCCCGCTTCGTCCGGGTTCTTTGTATGCGATCTGATGCTTTGTCAGCTCGTCACCTGCCCTGAACCTGTTTTGGGCGTACCGTATTCCCGTTTGTGCCTGACATAGGGCCGGGCAAAATAATAATAGTGATACTGTAAGGTTTTTCATCAATGTGGTTGTCGTTATGTTATTTCGATGGCGGTTAAAGGTGGCCGGCGGTATTTGTTGCGGTTCTGTATCGAATGTAAGTATACAATGTGTTCTGACAGACCACCGGGTTCACAGTGGCAAAGATAGTGAAATATTTTATATACCGTTTTATTATTGTAAGTTTTTTTTGGTGTTCAGGCGGAAAAATGCCAAGGCAGCCCGCCATCGCATGGTGGCTGTCGCCGGGAGCAGGAACTGTCTTTCTTTGTGATGGGTTGGGAGTGAGATGGTACAAAGCTTGGAGATGCCACGGTTGTATCTTGCCCCGATAGACCTGTTGTCGGGGACCTGAGCGCCAGGATTGATGATGGGGATTGATGTGATTTTGTTGTCATAATGCTTTGTTTTCTCGGAAAAAGTATTATCTTTGCATAATACAGGCTGCGATCCGGTGACTTGAAGTGTGCGTCCGCAGGTTGCGGATTGGGGTATCTTTGTTAATGTCGTGTGATATATCGACGGATTGGCATCGGTATGGCCGTATCAGGTATGGGGCATGGCGGCGGAAGAAAAACAAATCATTAACCAAATAAAAAAACAAACGATTATGAGTGAAAACGAGAACAAACAGCAAGGCCAGTTTCAGGTGGAACTGCCGCAGGAGATAGCACAGGGAGAATATGCGAACTTTGCCATCATAACACATTCGAGCAGCGATTTCGTGCTCGACTTCGCCCGGGTGCTTCCGGGAGTGCCGAAAGCACAGGTGCGCAGCCGTGTCATTCTTGCTCCGGAGCACGCAAAGCGCCTGCTCATGGCTCTGCAAGAGAATATAGTGCGCTATGAGCGTGAGTTCGGACAGATAAAAATACCGAATCAGGAGCCGCGCACCATCGCCCCGTTTAACGTGGGTAAGGGAGAGGCCTGATCGGTTATAAGCCTTGGCACCGGGTGATGGACTCGGATATATGATTACCTTATAGTGCGGAACAGTGCTTTCTCCATCGTTCCGTAATTTGTAATTATAAAGTCATGGATTTAACACTTCGTTTTTCGTCGAAATAGAATACGAAGGCGATACACACCGCTATATGCGATGCGATATGCCGCTTTCCGCCATCCGGCGGAAAGCGGCTTTTTCTGCGACGGGCATCCCGTTGGAGTGCGATCGGTTGCTTGTCGCGTTGCGTTTAGCGTCCCGTTGTCTTCCGTTTGGCTTCTAAATGCAATGCAACGGGACGCTAAACGGAAAAACTCGGAAAGGTGGATGAGGACTGTTGGGCGTGGATTGTAGGTGTGGCGGGCGTATCGTGTTGATACACAGGTATTTGTGTGAACAAGCTCAAAATCAGCTTATTTTCGGCCTCGGGATTTTAATTTTTAAACGGGCGAGTTTTGAGAGTATTTTTGTAAATATTATTCATAGCCTGAGTGCGTGCATGGAGAGCGGATCAATCTTCTGGCAATAACAGTACGGTAGATTTGGCTGCCGTTGTTCTTGATTTGCATGAGAAGGCCGTGAAAGGAGAAGTAGTTTCGACTGATAATATAGAAATGCTACATCTCATGGTGGAAAAAGAGTTACCGGACTTTATGAAGGCTATAAATGATATTTCTTTGCGACTCACATATAAAGAACGGATAATATGTATACTGATAAAGTATCGCTTCTTTCCGTCGGAGATAGCTGTACTGTTGGATATAAAAACGCAGAATTTGTCCAATACGCGCGCTAAGATTAACAGTCGGTTGTTTAAGACAAAGGGTGCGAAAACTCTTGATGCGAATATCTGGCGGCTGAAATAAAATTGTTTGAGATAAATGAATTTGCCATTTCTTTTTCACGTTTATTCATTCTTGTTCTGTCATAAATTTGGAAAACACATATAAAAACAAGGGTGTGTAAAAAATGTACTTTGCTATTGTGACCCTTGATTATCAGGTTGTTATCTTTTATCGTGAAAACACCCTGTGTATTTTGTGTACTCAAAATATTTGGAAAAATTTTTAAAATACCATATCTTTACGGCAGGATTTTAAAAGTGATAATGGGGGAAAAGATTTTTATCTCGTATCTTAATGTGCATGGCGACAACAATAATATCACATTATGAGATATTTCCTGGAAAAAGATGATTGTTGAACGTTTAATTGCAATGAGAATATTGCCTTATGTACTTTGTCTATTACATGGAGATTATTATTCTGACATATAGCTTTAATGAATACAATAAATCGATAAGTATATCGCAGACCATACTGCATAATAAAGGCGCATAAGCCGAAGAGCGCAAGGTAGGCATAACATTAATTCTAATGATTATGAAAAGATCAAATTTGTTTCATGGTTTCTTGTTACTGTTTCTTGCAGGGATTTTATTTTCTTGCGCTCAGGAAAGATGCGATGAAGTGCCGGATCGAGAAACTACAGTTGAGGAACTGACCGGACAACTGCGTGCCTACAACAAGAATATAGGTGTGATTGTGCCTGCCGATGACGAGACAAGAGGAACATCGGGACTGACGTTAACCACAAGAGACAAGATAAAGATTGCCATTGCCGATGTGAAAGGCGGACTGAGGGGTGCCGCTGTGGGCGGTGTCGCTGGCGCTGTGGTGGGTGCGGCGGTGCAGTCGCTAATCAAGGCCTCGAAGCTGTATATGATGAAATGGCTTACGGCCACTCTGAAAAACAACTATTGCAGCGGTCTCGTATTTGGAAATGGTGTTATGTCTTTTACCGACAGCATAGGTTACTATCACAATATGTTGGAGGCCGGGATGTATATACAGGACAGTTTGTCGCATCAAAAGGGCACTGGCACGTTGGTGCGTAAGGCGAATAGCATGATGAGGAGCACTTCTCGTGGGTATACCCTTTCCGGTGTATTGACGGCAGACAGGCTTGAGAGTATGTTCCCAATAGATTGAGTACAGACCTATTAGAAGATATGACTTTTATTGAAAGAACTCGGTTTTGGGCGTGTCCGAATATTTGGATAAGAAATCAAGAAGATGGTCTGTCAAATAGAACTTAACAGACTCCGCATGTTAAAAACAGAAGAGCTGATATTTATATCTATGCCAAAATTAGGAATAAAGGAGTTAAGCAATATGTGTATTTAAGGGGCATGAGTGAGCAAAAGGTAACAGGTTTTTGGAATAAATCTTCTTTGCTGATAACAAAAGATATGTGGCTTGATTTGCAACCGGGAAGTGAGATATTTGGTGGACCGATAGAGACGTGTGATATTTTGCCTACAATAGCTCCCGGACAGTCAGAAATTATCGAAATAGAAAAGAGGGTGAGCAATATATATGAAAAAGATGAAGGCGATCCTTATCCGATGTGTGTGTTGCTGCATATAAGTGAAAAAACGCAGATTATAATTTACGAGAAGATTCAGCCGGATTTGTTGCGGTAATGAATACGCCAAAGATAGCTCAAAATAACTCGATATGGGAGTATACAACGATTTCAGAGAAGTGCGATGTCCTTTTGTTTAATCCTAATTTAAATGAAAAGAAATACAGTATAAGGATAAATGCCAAAGATAAGACAAACAAACCGTTTAAAGAGGCCAATGTGTCTGTTGACGTGAAATCATCTCTTATGGAGGCATGGAAAAAAGGCGGAAGCCTTGGCGATAATATCGAAATAGATAAAAATGTGGCAAATAGGGTTTGTCTTAAAGACAGCGGTTCCATTATGAAAAACATTGTATTGGGGCCGCGGCAAAAAGGAAATATCGCATTGAATTGTAATTTCTATGCCAAAGAAGCGATAGTGAATGATAAGAGGGTTGATATTGATGTTACTGTTATTGACGATGCGACAGGCCGTGTGCTCGGCGGAGAAACATTCGTGATAATGCAAGATGCACGTCCGTCTATTAATCCGAATGTAAAAACAAATAGTAATATATTGGAAGTGGCGAATGTGTATGAGGATGTGTTGTACGAATGGTATGACAAGAACGGTAAACTTGTTGGTACAGGACAAACATTTAAAATTCCGGCGGGTGCATCTACGTCAGACTACACTGTAAAGGTGCAAGCAAAGAGTGATGGGGCGATAAGCTACTCAACGGCACAGGCCCCGATGCTGTCTTCTATAAAGAATGTGGACGCTAAGAGCCGTAAAGATGCAATTGTGGTTACGTTTGAAAATCCTACAGTCAATCAATCCACATTGCGTGTGGCATTGTCGGCGGGTAATAGTCCGGTTGCCGACTACACTGTGGATGGTGGGGCTGAAACCTATGATATACCCGCATCGAACATGGTGTCCGGTGTTTACCAAGTGACACTGATAGAGAATGGTAAGGTTACGGGAACGAAGAAATTTGTGAAATAATTCGATAAAAGTTTTGCAGGTCTGTGCTTTTTGCTTACATTTGTGGCGTAAAGAAAATATACAGACCTAAAATCATTAACTATATAATAAATAGGAGAACCAAATCATGAAAAAGTTTTTATTAATAGTGTTGTCGCTTGTTGCGGCGTTAAGTGTTACTGCTAAAAATATAAAGCATATAAAGATACTGCCGTTATTCTCTCTTGAACGTTATGTGGGAGATGATATTTATGATGTCGATTCTTTGATATTGGAAGGACGGCTGTATGAAAGAGACTTCGGGCTTTTGCGAAACTATATCGAGAAAGGCAGGCTGACCGGGCTTGACATCTCACGTTGCAATGTTACTGACAATAAAATTCCTAGCTATGCTTTTTATCCTTCTATTATAAACGGGGCGAAGGGCACAAGGGCTGAAAGTAACGATGTGGACAAGTATTATACGAATTTACAGTATGTGAAATTGCCGTATAATTTAAAGCGGATAGGCGAAAAGGCTTTTGCCCGTACAAACCTGCGCATGGTGGAATTGCCAAGAGCATTGGAGGAAATCGGTGACGGCGCTTTTGACGAATGTCAATATTTGGAAAGTATCTCGGTACGGGGATTCAAGTCTCCGAATGTCAATGTTTCAGTGGGCAAGTTGTCTGATGACATCACTCTGCGTGTTCCGGTAGGTTGCCGCGATAGATTTATGAATACGGGGCAGTGGAATGGCTTTAATATAGAGGAAAGTGCCAACTGTTTTATAACTGCTACCATACACATGGACGGAAGCAAGACTGTTACAGAACTTTTAGGTGACAAGGTTAACAAGTTGGACTCGGTGGTTATTACCGGACAAATGAAGGAAGGTGATGTGTTGGAACTGCGAAAGGTACTCACAAGCAGTGGACTTACGGGTGTGAACATGGGAAATTGTAAATTGGAAATGAATGAACTTGTTTCCGAGGCATTTTATAGCGGTTCTATTTACAATGAGGATGTCCCTGCTTATGACTATCAGTTGCATTATATTACTCTACCGGAGGGTATTGAGAAAATCGGAGCCTATGCTTTTCAAGGTTCGCTTTTACGTTCGATAAATTTACCGTCTACTGTAAAGGAAATAGAATTCAGGGCTTTTGCTATGTGTCGCGAATTGCGTGGTATGGTAGAACTGCCCGAAGGTATGACTTCGGTTGAGTCTTATGCTTTTGCGGACAGTCCTCTTCTATCTGTATATATACCGTCTACATTGGCGAGGCTGGCCGAGTGTTGCTTTTGGTTTGGTAATGGCAAGGAAGCTGTTCCCGGTGTTGTTTATTGTAATCGTTTGAATCCTCCGGTGAACAATAGTGTAGATGTTCTTAATTTCGATTCGAATGAAGGTTTGGGTACTTGGACTCTGTATGTCCCTATGGGAGCGAAAGAGAACTATCTGACATCGGAGAACGGTCAATGGAAGTATTTCGGCCGGATAATCGAGACTCCCGAGCTGACAGGTATAACCGATGGCATAGGAAATGCAGTGGCCGACGTTGCGACCGAGGGTGTCGAGGTGTACACGGCCGATGGCCGCATGGTGTCCAAGGGCAAGACAATGCCTTCGCTCGGTAAAGGCCTTTATATAGTGAAAAAAGGCGGAGAGGCGAAGAAAGTGTTTATAGGCAGGTAGGACAGTTATTGCTATATCAAAGTTGGCAAGAAGAAGCGGCAGGATAAAGCTGCCACATAATAATAACATATAATCATGTTATAGTAAAACAGTGGATCCCTGTGTCGGAGTTTTTAACTTTCGGCACAGGGAACTGAATTATACGTAAGGCGTGTGGGTGATATAAAAAGGGGCGCTAATGCCGGATGAACATTAAAAAAGTGGCAAGTTAGCTACCGGTTGTTAGTTAAAAAATATTATATCGTGTTAAAAGTAAAGCCATAAAAGTATTATATTATATAATGTGTTATGCCATTTGAAATAAAGTTTGTACCTTTGCACGCCAAATATGGGTATTTTGTACCCGTATTATTGATACGATAATATACAATAAATAATATAAATTTAAAAAATTACAACAATGCCTACAATTCAACAATTGGTAAGAAAAGGTAGAAAGGAACTTGTGGACAAGAGCAAGTCACCCGCATTGGATTCATGTCCTCAGCGTCGTGGCGTGTGTGTTCGTGTATACACCACAACCCCGAAGAAACCTAACTCGGCAATGCGTAAGGTTGCCCGTGTGCGTCTGACAAACCAGAAGGAAGTGAACTCTTACATTCCCGGAGAAGGACACAACTTGCAGGAGCACTCTATCGTGCTTGTTCGCGGTGGCCGTGTGAAAGACCTTCCCGGTGTTCGTTATCACATCGTTCGCGGAACCCTTGATACAGCCGGTGTGGCAAACCGTACACAGCGTCGCTCGAAGTATGGTGCCAAGCGTCCTAAGGCTAAGAAATAATAACCGGAGAAGGTTATAGGGCCTGAGGGTAAAACTTAAACAGAAGATAATCGTTTTGCTGGAGAAGTGTTACAAAGGTTGAGTAAATGTCCGGGTGCGGACGTTGAAGGACAAAAAAGGAAACAGCCCCATGCAGAATTAATTCATTAAAAACAAAATGAGAAAAGCAAAACCAAAGAAGCGCGTGATCCTGCCGGATCCCGTTTACAACGACAAGAAGGTTTCTAAATTTGTGAACCACTTGATGTATGACGGAAAGAAGACCAAGTCATACGAGATTTTCTACAACGCTCTTGAAGTAGTGAAGGGCAAGATGAGTAATGAAGAGAAGACAGCTCTCGAAGTGTGGAAGACTGCTCTCGACAATATTACTCCCCAGGTGGAGGTGAAGAGCCGCCGTATCGGTGGCGCGACATTTCAGGTTCCTACCGAAATCCGTCCCGACCGTAAGGAGAGCGTCTCAATGAAGAACATGATTGCTTTTGCCCGCAAGCGCAGCGGTAAGTCTATGGCAGACAAGTTGGCGGCTGAGATTATGGACGCTTTCAATAACCAGGGTGGCGCGTACAAGCGTAAGGAAGATATGCACCGTATGGCTGAGGCTAACCGCGCATTCGCTCATTTCAGATTCTAATATTAATAAGGTAAGAAAAAAATGGCTAACCGCGATTTACATTTGACCCGCAATATCGGTATCATGGCTCACATCGATGCCGGAAAGACAACGACTTCCGAGCGTATCCTTTTCTACACTGGTAAAACCCACAAGATAGGTGAGGTGCATGACGGAGCCGCTACCATGGACTGGATGGCTCAGGAGCAGGAGCGTGGTATTACTATCACGTCAGCTGCGACTACATGTAACTGGACATGGAACAATAAGAACTTCAAAATCAACCTGATCGACACTCCGGGACACGTAGACTTCACTGCCGAGGTGGAGCGCTCGCTCCGCGTACTCGACGGAGCTGTCGCAACTTATTCTGCCGCTGACGGTGTACAGCCTCAGTCTGAGACAGTTTGGCGTCAGGCAGATAAGTATAATGTGCCGCGTATCGGTTATGTTAACAAGATGGACCGCTCGGGAGCGGATTTCTTCGAGACAGTCCAGCAGATGAAGGATATTCTCGGCGCTAACCCTGTTGTGCTTCAGGTGCCTATCGGCGCAGAGGAAAACTTCAGGGGTGTTGTCGACCTTATCAAGATGAAAGCCATTCTGTGGCACGACGAGACCATGGGTGCGGAATATTCCGTTGAGGAGATTCCCGCAGACATGAAAGACGAGTGCGATGAGTGGAGAGGAAAACTTCTTGAGGCCGCTGCCGAATATGAGGAAGCGTTGATGGAGAAGTATTTCGATGATCCTGAGTCAATCACGGAAGAGGAGGTCATGGCTGCAATCCGTAAGGGTACTGTGTCTATGGCATGTACTCCGATGATTTGCGGCTCTTCATACAAGAACAAAGGTGTGCAGCCGTTGCTTGACTATGTATGCGCTTTCCTGCCTTCGCCTCTTGATATAGACAGTATCGTAGGTACAAACCCTGATACGGAAGAGGAAGAAACACGCAAGCCGAGTGATGATGATCCTACATCGGCTCTCGCGTTCAAGATTGCCACTGACCCATACATGGGACGTCTGGTATTCTTCCGTGTCTACTCTGGTAAGGTCACTGCCGGCTCTTACGTGTTCAATGCACGTTCCGGAAAGAAAGAGCGCATCAGCCGTCTGTTCCAGATGAACTCGAATAAGGAAATTCCGATGGAGTCTATCGATGCCGGTGATATCGGTGCAGGTGTAGGTTTCAAGGATATCCGTACCGGTGACACTCTTTGCGATGAGGCACATCCGATCGTGCTGGAGTCTATGACATTCCCCGATACTGTGATTTCAATTGCTGTAGAGCCGAAGAGCCAGGCCGACATCGCTAAGTTGGATAACGGCCTTGCTAAATTGGCTGAGGAGGATCCTACGTTCACGGTACGTACGGACGAACAGAGCGGTCAGACAATTATATCCGGTATGGGTGAGCTTCATCTTGATATTATCATCGACCGTCTGAAGCGTGAATTCAAGGTTGAGTGTAACCAAGGTAAGCCGCAGGTTAACTATAAGGAAGCTATCACCAAGACAGTCAACCTGCGTGAGGTTTACAAGAAGCAGAGTGGAGGTCGCGGTAAGTTCGCTGACATCATCGTTGATCTCGGTCCGGTGGATGAGGACTTCAAGGAAGGCGGTCTGCAATTCGTTAATGAGGTTAAGGGCGGTAACATTCCGAAAGAGTTCATCCCCTCTGTTCAGAAAGGATTTGAGAACGCTATGAAGACCGGTATCCTTGGCGGTTATCCGGTAGACAGCTTGAAAGTGGTGCTTATAGACGGTTCTTTCCACCCGGTAGACTCTGACCAGTTGTCATTCGAGCTTGCGGCCCTGAATGCATACAAGAACGGATGTGTGAAAGCAGGTCCCGTTTTGATGGAGCCTATAATGAAGCTCGAGGTTATCACACCGGAAGAGAATATGGGTGATGTGATCGGTGACTTGAACAAGCGTCGCGGACAGGTTGAAGGAATGGACGAGGCCCGCAGCGGTGCACGTGTCGTTAAGGCGAAGGTGCCACTGTCAGAGATGTTCGGTTATGTGACCGCTCTGCGTACCATTACTTCCGGACGTGCCACAAGCTCAATGGAGTACGACCACCACGCTCCTCTGTCAAGTTCTATTGCAAAGACTGTCCTTGAGGAGGTTAAGGGCCGTGCGGATTTGGTCTAACCGTTGATAAGCGATAATAATAATAAAAGTGGAGAGATACTGCTTAGCGAATGACTCTTAAGCAGTGTCTCTCTAACTCGGAATAATAAAATAAAATACAATGAGTCAGAAAATCAGAATTAAGCTGAAGTCTTACGACCATCAATTGGTTGACAAGTCAGCAGAGAAAATCGTGAAGGCTGTCAAAGCCACAGGTGCAATCATTAGTGGTCCTATTCCATTGCCTACCCACAAGCGTATCTATACTGTTAACCGCAGTACATTCGTTAACAAGAAGGCCCGTGAGCAGTTCCAGTTGTCGGATTACAAGCGTCTTATAGACATTTACAGCTCGACCGCGAAGACTGTGGACGCTTTGATGAAACTCGAACTCCCGAGTGGTGTTGAGGTTGAAATCAAGGTGTAGGGCAGTGGTTTTGAGACAAATAATGATTATCACAACAGAATTTTTAAATATTAATTGAAATGCCAGGATTAATTGGAAGAAAAATCGGAATGACATCCGTTTTCAGTGCCGACGGTAAGAATGTACCGTGCACTGTTATCGAAGCTGGTCCTTGTGTTGTAACACAGGTAAAGACCGTTGAGAAAGACGGTTATAAGGCTGTTCAGTTGGGTTTCGGTGAGGCAAAAGAGAAGAATACCTCCAAGCCGATGATGGGAACCTTTAAGAAGGCCGGTACAACACCAAAGAGCCACTTGGCCGAGTTCAAGTTTGATGAGGAGTATAACCTCGGTGACACAATTACAGTAGAACTCTTCAACGACGCGGAGTATGTGGACGTTGTAGGAACATCAAAAGGTAAAGGATTCCAGGGTGTAATGAAGCGTCATGGTTTCGGCGGTGTGGGTCAGAGCACTCACGGTCAGGACGACCGCGCGCGCAAGCCGGGTTCAATCGGTGCCTGTTCTTATCCCGCAAAGGTGTTCAAGGGTATGCGTATGGGTGGCCACATGGGTAATGAGAGAGTTACGACCCAGAACCTGAGAGTATTGAAAGTAATACCGGAGCATAATCTCATCCTTGTGAAAGGTAGTGTTGCCGGTTGCAATGGTTCAACCGTATTAATCAAGAAATAATGGAAATTAACGTATTAAATATCAATGGTCAGGAGACCGGACGCAAGGTTACGTTAAACGAGTCTGTCTTCGGAATTGAACCTAATGACCACGTTCTTTATTTGGACGTAAAGCAGTATCTCGCAAATCAGCGTCAGGGTACACATAAGTCAAAGGAAAGAAGCGAAGTATCCGGTTCTACTCGCAAACTCGGTCGCCAGAAAGGCGGCGGCGGCGCTCGTCGTGGTGATATCAATTCACCCGTGCTTGTAGGTGGTGGACGTGTTTTCGGACCTAAACCGCGTGATTATCGCTTCAAGTTGAACAAGAAAGTGAAGGTTCTCGCACGCAAGAGCGCATTGTCTTACAAGGCTCAAGAAAATGCAATAATGGTCGTTGAAGATTTCAATATGGAAGCTCCAAAGACTAAAGATTTTGTAAATATTGCTAAAAATCTTAAAGTTGAAGGCAAGAAAGCGCTTTTTGTTTTGTCAGAATTAAATAAAAACGTATATTTGTCAGCTCGAAATTTACAACGTACCGGTGTCATGGTCGCATCGCAGCTCAATGCGTACAGTGTGTTGAATGCTGATGTGCTCGTGGTTACCGAAAATTCGTTGAAAACAATTGACGGTATCTTAACAAAATAAAGGAGACATAAGAAATGGCATTTATAATAAAACCCTTGGTTACTGAGAAGATGACCAAGATTACAGATAAGTCTTCTGTCGACAGAACCTACAAGGTTAAGGCGAAGAAAGGTGAGGAGCGTACGAAAGTCGCTACTCCCAAATATGGTTTCATCGTTAAGCCCGAGGCTAATAAGATAGAGATAAAAAAGGAAATAGAAAGTCTCTACAATGTTAAGGTTATAGATGTGAACACCATTCGTTATGCCGGTAAACGTTCTACACGTTATACAAAGGCTGGTCTCATTAAGGGACAGAAGAATGCATTCAAGAAAGCTATTGTCACTTTGAAAGAGGGCGATACGATTGATTTTTATAGCAATATACAATAATATAAAATGGCAGTACGTAAATTTAAGCCGGTAACACCCGGCCAAAGACACAAGATTATTGGCACGTTCGAGGAAATTACTGCATCCGTGCCAGAGAAGTCTCTCGTTTACGGTAAACGTTCTACCGGTGGTCGAAACAACACCGGTAAAATGACTGTACGCTATATGGGCGGCGGTCATAAGAGGAAGTATCGTCTCATCGACTTCAAGCGAGAGAAAGATGGTGTCCCAGCGATAGTTAAGACAATAGAATACGATCCGAACCGTTCGGCTCGTATTGCTTTGTTGTTCTACGCTGATGGTGAAAAACGTTATATAATTGCTCCTAATGGATTGCAGGTAGGCGCAACTTTGGTTTCAGGAGCGGAGGCAGTGCCAGAGATTGGTAATGCCCTCCCCTTGGCAAACATCCCTGTGGGTACGGTAATTCACAATATAGAATTACGTCCGGGACAAGGTGCGTTGCTCGTTCGTTCGGCCGGCAATTTCGCTCAGTTAACTTCTCGTGAGGGTAGCTATTGTGTGATCAAGCTTCCCTCGGGTGAAACTCGTAAAATTCTTAGCGCTTGTAAAGCGACTATCGGTAGTGTGGGTAATTCGGATCACGCCTTGGAGCAGTCTGGTAAGGCCGGACGCTCTCGCTGGTTGGGTCGCCGTCCTCACAACCGTGGTGTTGTCATGAACCCTGTTGATCACCCGATGGGTGGTGGTGAGGGTCGCCAGTCTGGAGGCCATCCCCGTTCACGTAAGGGATTGTACGCAAAGGGTCTCAAGACACGTGCACCTAAGAAGCTTTCTAATAAGTATATTATCGAAAGAGCAAGTAAGTAATCAAGTTAACTAAGTGTAAATTATGAGTCGTTCATTAAAAAAAGGTCCGTATATAAACGTATCACTCGAGAAAAAAATTCTCGCCATGAATGAGAGCGGAAAGAAGAGTGTCGTTAAGACTTGGGCCAGAGCTTCAATGATTTCCCCTGATTTTGTGGGACATACAGTTGCAGTTCATAACGGAAATAAATTTATTCCTGTTTACATTACCGAGAACATGGTCGGACACAAGCTTGGTGAGTTCTCGCCAACCCGTCGTTTTGGTGGCCATGCAGGTAATAAAAGGTAAATCAGGTAAAATCCACCAGAAATAAAAAGAAATAAATAATGGGAGCAAGAAAACATATTAAGGCTGAAGAAAGAAAGGCAGCCCTTAAAACACAGTATTTTGCTAAGCTGAAAGGCGTTCCTTCTTCTCCACGTAAAATGCGTTATGTCGTAGATATGGTTCGTGGAATGGAAGTGAATCGCGCTCTCGGTGTATTGAGATTCTCCAAGAAAGCCGCTGCTGCTGACGTAGAGAAACTTCTCCGTTCGGCCATTGCAAACTGGGAAGCTAAAAATGACCGCAAGGCAGAAGCAGGTGAACTTTATATTACGAAAATATTCGTTGATGAAGGTGTTACTTTAAAGCGTATGAGACCTGCACCTCAGGGCCGCGGATATAGAATCCGTAAACGTTCTAATCACGTTACTCTGTTTGTGGACGCTATAACTAATGATAAATAATTAAAGTAGAATGGGACAAAAAGTTAATCCAATAAGCAACCGTCTTGGAATTGTTAGAGGTTGGGATTCAAATTGGTTTGGAGGCAAGGACTTCGGAGACAACTTGGTTGAAGACATGAAGATTCGCAAGTATCTTAATGAGCGTTTGGCTAAGGCAAGTGTTTCCAAAATTGTCATCGAGCGTACATTGAAGCTTGTTACCATTACTATTTGTACGGCTCGTCCGGGTATTGTCATTGGTAAAGGTGGTCAAGATGTAGACAAATTGAAAGAGGAATTGAAGAAGCTCTACGACAAAGAGATTCAAATCAATATCTTTGAGGTGAAGAAACCCGAACTGGACGCAACCATCGTGGGTAACAACATTGCTCGTCAGGTGGAAGGAAAAATAGCTTATCGCCGTGCAATCAAAATGGCTATAGCAAACACAATGCGTGCCGGTGCCGAGGGTATTAAGATTCAAATTACAGGACGTCTGAACGGTGCTGAAATGGCACGTAAGGAAATGTATAAGGAGGGACGTACTCCTTTGCATACTTTCCGCGCAGACATCGATTTCTGCCAAGCCGAGGCTTTGACGAAAGTAGGTTTGTTGGGTATTAAAGTGTGGATTTGCCGTGGTGAAGTTTACGGCAAGCGCGATCTTTCGCCTAACTTTACCCAGGATAAGGGCAACGGCCGTTCTAATGGTGGCAATGGTGGCAGAAAATTCCGTAATAAGAAGAAATAAGTAATTGTTTTAAAGTAAGAAGCTATCATGTTACAACCTAAGAGAGTAAAATATAGAAGACCTCAAGATGGCCGTGGAAACAAAGGTAACGCCCACAGAGGTACACAGCTGGCTTTTGGCTCATTCGGAATCAAGACTCTTGAAGCCAAATGGCTGGACAGCCGTCAGATTGAAGCCGCTCGTGTGGCTGTAAACCGTTATATGCAGCGTGAGGGTCAGGTTTGGATTCGCATATTCCCGGATAAACCTATAACACGTAAGCCTGCTGACGTTCGTATGGGTAAGGGAAAGGGAGATCCCGCCGGATGGGTAGCACCCGTGACCCCGGGACGTATTCTCTTTGAAGTGGAAGGCGTTTCTTTTGATATCGCTAAGGAGGCTCTTCGCCTTGCAGCACAGAAATTGCCGGTAAAGACGAAGTTTGTTGTTAGACGTGATTACGATAAAAACGCTTAATTTATGAAGATGACAGAAGTAAAAGAACTTGAAACCAAAGAATTGGCAGAGAGAATAGAGGCTGAAGTTGGTAAGTACAACCAAATGAAATTGAATCATTCAATCACTCCTTTGGAAAACCCATCAGAGATTAAGGCTTTGCGTCGTAATATCGCACGTATGAAAACAGAACTCCGTCAAAGAGAACTTAATAAATAATAATGGGCCAGATGGAAACAAGAAATTTAAGAAAGACAAGACAGGGTGTTGTTGTCAGCAACAAAATGGATAAAACCATTGTTATTGCCTCTAAGTTCAAGGAGATGCACCCAATATATGGTAAATTTGTGCAGAAGACAAAAAAATACCATGCTCATGATGAGAAGAATGAGGCTAACGTAGGAGATACTGTCCTCATTATGGAAACCCGTCCTTTGAGCAAGACAAAGAGATGGAGATTAGTTCAAATTGTTGAAAAAGCTAAGTAATTATGATACAAGCAGAATCAAGACTTACAGTATGTGATAACAGCGGTGCGCGCGAGGCCCTTTGCATTCGTGTATTGGGTGGAACGCGTCGTCGTTATGCAAGTGTTGGAGACGTGATTGTTGTTGCGGTAAAAAACGTTATCCCGTCAAGTGATTTGAAGAAAGGTGCAGTATCTAAGGCTTTGGTTGTTCGCACAAAGAAAGAGATACGTCGTGCAGACGGTTCTTACATTCGCTTTGATGATAACGCATGCGTGTTGCTGAACAATGCTGGTGAACTTCGTGGAAGCCGTATCTTCGGTCCGGTAGCACGTGAGTTGCGTGCCGTTAATATGAAGGTCGTTTCTTTGGCACCGGAAGTTCTTTAATATTAAAATGTGACAAGAAATGAGTAAGTTGAAAATAAAGAAAAATGATATGGTACTTGTCATTGCTGGTAACAGCAAAGACAGGAAAGGCCAAAATGGCAAGTATCCCGCACCCCATAAGGTGCTTAAGGTGCTTGTTGAAGAGCAGCGTGCTATTGTGGAGGGTGTAAATATGGTCTCTAAAAGCACAAAGCCTTCTGCTCAGAATCCGCAGGGTGGCATCGTAAAGAAAGAGGCTCCGATACATATCTCTAATCTGAGTTTGGTAGATCCTACAAGCGGTGAACCTACACGTGTTGCAATCAAGAAGACCGAAGACGGAAAGAAAATTCGTGTCGCTAAAAAATCAGGAGAGGAGATTAAGTAATGAATACAGCACAATTAAAGAAAACTTATTTGGAGCAAATAGCTCCTGCATTGGAGAAGCAGTTTAACTATGGCTCTAAGATGCAGACCCCGGTTTTGAAAAAAATTGTAGTTAATCAAGGATTGGGAGATGCAACTCAAGATAAGAAGCTGATAGATGTAGCCATCAATGAAATAACGGCTATTACAGGCCAGAAAGCTGTTGCTACTTATTCAAAGAAGGATATTGCTAATTTCAAGCTTCGTAAGAAAATGCCTATCGGTGTTATGGTTACATTGCGTCGTGAGCGTATGTACGAATTTCTTGAGAAGCTTGTTCGTATAGCTCTGCCTCGTATTCGTGACTTTAAGGGTATTGAGAGTAAATTTGACGGACGTGGAAACTATACTCTTGGAATTCAGGAGCAGATTATTTTCCCTGAAATCAATATTGATACAATAGACCGTATCCAAGGTATGAATATAACCTTTGTTACATCCGCTAAGACGGATGAGGAGGGATATGCTTTGCTTAAAGCTTTCGGTCTGCCTTTTAAGAATGCTAAAAACGATTAAGACATATGGCAAAAGAATCAATGAAAGCCCGTGAGGTGAAGCGTGCTAAATTAGTGGCCCGTTATGCTGAGAAGCGTGCGGCACTTAAGAAGATCATAGCAACTGCAGAAGATCCTTCTGATGCTTATGAAGCAGCTCGTAAATTGCAGAGTATACCTAAAAATGCCAACCCAATACGTTTGCATAACCGTTGCAAGATCACGGGTCGTCCGAAAGGATATATGCGCCAGTTTGGATTGTCTCGTATTCAATTCCGTGAGATGGCATCAAACGGTTTGATTCCGGGAGTGAAGAAGGCAAGTTGGTAATCCAAGAGAAGATTTTTATTTTTTAATATTGTCGGGGTAGTCCCGATTAATTAAACTTTTATTTTATGACAGATCCAATAGCAGATTATCTGACGAGGTTGAGGAATGCAATCATGGCTCATCACCGTGTTGTAGAGGTTCCAGCCTCAAACTTGAAGAAGGAGATCACAAAAATCCTCTTTGAGAAAGGATACATCCTGAACTACAAATTTGTAGAGGATGGTCCGCAAGGAACAATTAAAGTTGCATTGAAGTACAATCCTGCGACAAAGGAGAATGCAATCAAGTGCCTGAAAAGAGTGTCAACACCCGGTCTACGTAAGTATACAGGTTATAAGGACATGCCGAGAGTTATTAATGGATTAGGTATAGCTATTTTATCTACATCCAAAGGTGTAATGACAGACAAAGAAGCTGCCACACTTAAAATTGGTGGTGAAGTTCTTTGCTATGTATATTAATTGGAGGATTTGTATATGTCAAGAATAGGAAAATTACCAATTAGTATTCCTGCGGGAGTTACAGTTACTCAGAATGCTGGTGTTGTGACAGTAAAAGGTCCTAAGGGTGAACTTTCTCAAAAAGTAGATTCTTCTATAATCGTTAACATTGCGGATGGTAATATCGTCTTTGAGATAGATGAGAACAATCCTGTTAATTACAAGCAGAAGCAGGCTTTCCATGGTCTTTATCGTGCTCTTGTAAATAATATGGTTGTAGGCGTAAGCGAGGGTTATAAGAAAGTACTTGAACTTGTCGGTGTAGGTTATCGTGTATCTAACCAAGGTAACCTCATTGAGTTCTCGCTTGGTTATACTCACCCCATTTTCATCCAACTCCCCTCTGAGGTGAAAGTTGAGACAAAATCTGAGAGAAACCAGAATCCAATTATCATTCTTGAGTCTTGCGATAAAGCATTGCTGGGTCTTATTTGTGCAAAAATTCGTTCTTTCCGTATGCCGGAGCCTTATAAGGGTAAGGGTATATTATTCCAAGGCGAGGTTATTCGCAGAAAGTCTGGTAAATCAGCTTCAGCTAAGTAACTTTAATAAATTACGATTATGACAACAAAGAAAGTAGAAAGACGAATAAAGATTAAATACAGAATTCGTAAGAGTATATTCGGAACCGCAGAACGTCCACGTATGAGTGTTTTCCGCAGCAATAAGCAGATATATGTTCAAGTTATAAATGATCAAAACGGAACAACTCTTGCTTCTGCTTCTTCATTAGGCATGGAGACTATGCCGAAGATACAGCAGGCAGAAAAAGTAGGTGAGCTTGTAGCTAAGAAGGCAATTGAAGTTGGTGTTTCTTCTGTGGTATTTGATCGTAATGGTTACCTCTATCATGGACGTGTTAAACAGCTTGCTGAGGGTGCACGTAAGGGAGGACTCAAATTTTAAACGATTATGGCAATGAATAAAGTTAGAATAAATAGTGACGTTGAGTTAAAAGACAGATTAGTTGCTATAAACCGTGTTACAAAGGTAACAAAGGGAGGACGTACTTTTACATTTGCAGCAATTGTCGTTGTCGGTGACGGTAACGGTGTTATAGGCTGGGGACTTGGCAAGGCCGGTGAAGTTACGGCTGCCATTGCTAAGGGTGTAGAGGCAGCAAAGAAGAATCTCGTGAAAGTTCCTGTACTGAAAGGTACAATACCTCATGAGATGGAGGCTCATTTCGGTGGCGCACAGGTATTTTTGAAGCCGGCAGCTGCCGGTACCGGTCTCGTGGCCGGTGGTGCTATGCGTGCCGTACTTGATAGTGTAGGTGTGAAGGATGTATTGGCAAAGTCCAAGGGCTCTTCAAATCCTCATAATCTTGTAAAAGCCACAATCCTTGCATTGACACAGATGAGGGATGCATATACTATTGCTGGTACTCGTGGAATAAGTATGGAGAAAGTATTTAGAGGATAAGGAGAATAAATATGGCAACAATTAAAATAAAGCAGGTAAAGAGTAAGATTGGTGCTCCTGCAGATCAGAAGCGTACATTAGAGGCGTTAGGTTTGCGTAAAATTGCCCAGGTTGTAGAAAAAGAAGATACTCCTTCTCTTCGCGGAATGATACGCAAGGTACACCACTTGGTTACTGTGATAGACTAATTATTCAAATAAAAAACAGATTTAATTATGAAACTACATAATTTAAAGCCAGCAGAAGGCTCTACACATTCACGTCGTAGGATTGGTCGTGGACCGGGTTCCGGTTTGGGTGGTACTTCTACTCGTGGACATAAGGGTGCCAAAGCAAGATCTGGTTATAAGAGAAAGATTGGTTTCGAAGGTGGTCAGATGCCTCTGCAACGTCGTATTCCGAAAGCTGGATTTAAGAATATCAATCATAAGGAGTATTTCGCAGTTAATTTGTCTACTCTTCAGAAACTTGCAGAAGAGAAGAATTTGTCGAAGATTGGTGTAGCGGATTTCGTGGCTGCAGGTCTTACAAATGGTAAAGAGCTGGTAAAGATCCTTGGCAATGGAGAACTGAAGGCAAAGGTTGATGTTGAAGCAAACGCTTTCTCTAAAACTGCAGAGGAGGCGATTAAAGCAGTAGGTGGTAACGCAACAATAATCTAAGAAAATGAAGAAGTTAATTGAGACACTAAAGAACATTTGGAAAGTAGAGGATTTGCGTCAGCGCATTCTTATCGCTCTGCTCTTTACGGCTATTTATCGTTTTGGCTCGTTTGTTGTCCTTCCAGGTATAAATCCCGGAATGTTGGATAAATTGCAATCGCAGACTCAGGGTGGTTTGATGTCTCTTCTGGATATGTTCTCTGGTGGAGCATTTTCCAATGCGTCTATTTTCGCTTTGGGAATAATGCCTTACATCTCAGCTTCTATCGTTATGCAAATTCTCGCCATGACTGTACCTTATTTCCAGAAGATGCAGCGTGAAGGAGAAAGTGGACGTAAAAAGATTAGCATGTATACTCGTTGGCTTACAGTGGCAATTTTGCTATTCCAAGCCCCGAGTTACTTGTTTAATCTTAAGATGCAGGCCGGAGCGGCTTTAGCTACCGGTGTGTCTTGGACTATGTTTATCATTTCGTCTACAATTATTCTTGCGGCGGGAAGTATGTTCGTCCTTTGGTTAGGTGAACGCATTACAGATAAAGGAATAGGTAATGGTATCTCAATAATAATTATGGTTGGAATTATAGCTCGTCTTCCCCAGGCTTTTATACAGGAGTTGGCTTCTCGCTTTACTTCTGCGACAGGTGGCGGACTTGTTATGTTCATAGCAGAGATAATCATCCTTTTCTGTGTTGTTTGTGCGGCTATTGTCTTAGTACAGGGAACTCGTAAAATCCCTGTACAATATGCAAAGCGTCTTGTTGGCAATAAGCAATATGGCGGTGCACGCCAGTACATACCTTTGAAGTTGTTCGCTGCCAATGTAATGCCGATAATCTTTGCACAGGCATTGATGTTTATACCATTGGCTATTGTGCAGTATTCATCTCAAGAGAATGCAAATTGGGTCGTACGCTCAATGTTGGATCATCATAGTTGGCTGTATAATGTGATATTTGCTTTGTTGATAATCGCATTTACATATTTCTATACTGCAATAACTTTGAATCCGACACAGATGGCAGAAGATATGAAGCGTAATAATGGCTTTATTCCCGGTATAAAGCCGGGTAAGGACACAGCGGATTATATTGATACGGTAATGTCTCGTATAACTTTCCCTGGTTCGTTGTTTATCGCTTTTATCGCAATAATGCCGGCTCTTGCGGGATTGCTTCAAGTGCAGGATGCTTTCTCACAGTTCTTTGGTGGAACTTCATTGTTGATTCTCATAGGAGTTGTACTTGATACTCTCCAACAGATAGAGAGTCATTTGCTCATGCGTCATTATGACGGGTTGCTTAACTCTGGCCGTATTCATGGCCGTGGTGGAGTGTCCGCATATTGATTTTTGCTTCAGGGATGAGTGTATTTCTGAAGACAGAGGATGAAATTGAGTTGATGCGCCAAGCAAGCCGACTTGTGAGCAAGACGCTTGGAGAATTGGCAAAACATATAAAACCTGGAGTGACGACTCTCCAATTGGATAGGATAGCAGAAGAGTTTATAAAAGACAACCATGCTGTTCCTGTATTTAAAGGATTTCCTAATCCGTTTGGAGAGTCGTTTCCTGCCAGTATCTGTACTTCTGTAAATGATATAGTGGTTCATGGAATTCCAGATGGGAAAACAATTCTAAGAGACGGTGATATCATTTCTATCGATTGTGGAGTATTTCTTAATGGTTTCAATGGAGATTCGTGTTATACGTTTAGTGTAGGTGAAGTTTCGGAGGATATAAGGAATTTGCTCGTCGTGACAAAGAAGTCTCTTTATTTAGGTATAGAGAAAGCAGTGGCAGGAAACAATCTTGGTGATATAGGAAATGCTGTTCAGAATTATTGTGAAAGACATGGCTATGGGGTTGTTCGTGAGTTGACAGGCCATGGGATCGGACGAAAGATGCATGAAGACCCGCAAGTTTTTAATTACGGTAAGTCGGGTAGTGGTATGCTGCTGAAGTCCGGTATGTGTCTTGCAATAGAGCCGATGATAACAATGGGATTGCGTAATATATGGCTGATGCCGGATAGATGGACAATACGTACACTTGACGGTAGGCCTGCGGCTCATTTTGAGCATACGGTATCAGTGCGTAAAGGAAAGGCAGAAATTTTATCTTCGTTTGAAGGATTGGAACGTTTAGAAGTAAATTAATAAAGTATGGCAAAACAGTCTGCGATAGAACAGGATGGAACAATAGTGGAATCTCTCTCAAATGCGATGTTCCGAGTAGAACTTGAAAACGGTGTACAAATCATTGCTCATATATCAGGTAAGATGAGAATGCACTATATCAAGATTCTTCCAGGAGACAAGGTAAAGGTAGAGATGAGTCCTTATGATCTGACAAAGGGTAGAATTGTATTTAGATACAAATAAACAATAGAGAAATATATGAAGACAAGAGCATCATTGAAAAGACGTAATGCCGACTGCAAGATTGTACGTCGTAAAGGACGTCTGTTCGTTATCAACAAGAAGAACCCTAAGTACAAGATGCGTCAGGGTTAATTATTAATCATTTTTTTATTTAATCATTACAATGGCAATAAGAATTGTTGGAGTAGATTTGCCCCAAGAGAAGCGTGGCGAAATCGCATTGACTTATATCTATGGTATAGGTCGAAGTAGTTCAGCAAAGATATTGGATAAGGCCGGCGTGAGCCGCGACCTGAAGGTCAGTGAATGGACTGACGATCAGGCAGCTAAAATCCGTGAAATTATCGGCGCTGAATTCAAGGTTGAAGGAGATCTCCGTTCTGAGATCCAGTTGAATATCAAGCGACTGATGGATATTGGTTGCTATCGTGGAGTTCGTCATCGTAACGGTCTTCCCGTTCGCGGTCAGAGCACAAAGAACAATGCTCGTACACGTAAGGGTAAGAAGAAGACTGTTGCTAACAAGAAGAAAGCCACTAAATAATTAACTCATTAAGAATTTAGAATTATGGCAAAGAAAACAGTCACTTCAAAGAAAAGAAATGTAAAGGTTGACGCTATGGGACAGTTGCATGTTCATAGCTCATTCAATAACATTATAGTATCTTTGGCCAATGGAGAGGGCCAGGTTATTTCTTGGTCTTCAGCCGGTAAGATGGGATTCCGTGGTTCAAAGAAGAATACTCCTTATGCAGCTCAGATGGCAGCGGAAGATTGCGCCAAGGTTGCTTTTGACCTCGGTTTACGTAAGGTAAAGGCTTATGTTAAGGGTCCGGGTAACGGTCGTGAGTCAGCTATCCGTGCCGTTCATGGTGCAGGTATTGAGGTAACAGAGATTATAGACGTTACTCCGCTGCCGCACAACGGTTGCCGTCCTCCGAAGAGAAGAAGAGTATAATCAGGTACTTAGTTGTTGATATAACAAGTTTTAAAAGCATAAAAGAATTATGGCAAGATATATTGGACCGAAATCAAAAATCGCGCGTCGTTTTGGTGAGCCCATTTTCGGCGCAGACAAAGTTTTGTCCCGGAGAAACTTCCCTCCCGGACAGCATGGCAACAACCGTCGCAGAAAGACATCTGAGTACGGTGTCATGTTGGCAGAGAAGCAGAAAGCCAAGTATACATACGGAGTACTTGAGCGTCAGTTCCGTAACATGTTTGAGAAAGCTGCAAAGGCAGACGGTATAACCGGTGAGGTTCTTCTTCAGAATCTCGAGTGCCGTCTTGACAATGTGGTATTCCGTCTTGGAATCGCTCCTACTCGTGCGGCTGCTCGTCAGCTTGTAGGACACAAGCACATTACGGTTGACGGTAATGTAGTGAATATACCTTCATATTCGGTTAAGCCCGGTCAGGTGATAGCTGTTCGTGAGAAGTCAAAGTCTCTTGAAGTTATTGAGGCTGCATTGGCTGGTTTTAACCATAGCAAATATCCTTGGATAGAGTGGGATGATACCACCAAGAGCGGTAAGCTTCTTCACAAGCCGGAGCGTGCCGATATCCCGGAGAATATAAAGGAACAGTTAATCGTTGAGTTGTACTCTAAATAAATCATTAAATTAATGGCGATATTAGCATTTCAAAAACCTGATAAAGTCGTAATGTTAGAGGCTAGTGACAAATTCGGCAAGTTCGAGTTTCGTCCGTTAGAGCCTGGCTTCGGTGTTACAATCGGTAATTCCCTGCGCCGCATTCTTCTTTCATCACTCGAGGGTTATGCTATCAATACCATTCGCATTGCGGGGGTAGAGCATGAGTTCTCGTCAGTATCCGGTGTAAAAGAAGACGTGACTAACATTATCTTGAATCTCAAACAAGTGAGATTCAAGCAAGTAGTAGAAGAATTCGAGAATGAAAAAGTAAGTATCACAGTCGAAAATTCTACAGAGTTTAAGGCTGGTGATATAGGCAAGTATCTGACTGGATTTGAAGTGTTAAACCCTGATTTGGTGATTTGTCATTTAGACTCAAAAGCTTCAATGCAGATTGATCTTACCATTAATAAAGGTCGCGGATATGTCCCCGCTGATGAGAATCGCGAGTTCTGTACCGATGTTAATGTAATTCCAATCGATTCTATTTATACTCCGATCCGTAACGTAAAATATGCTGTTGAGCCATATCGTGTTGAGCAGAAGACCGACTATGACAAGCTCATATTGGAAGTTACCACGGATGGTTCCATTCACCCGAAAGACGCACTTAAAGAGGCTGCGAAAATTCTCATCTACCACTTCATGCTGTTCTCTGACGAGAAGATAACTCTCGAAAATGCAGATGTAGACGGCAACCAAGAGTTTGATGAGGAAGTATTGCACATGCGCCAGTTGCTCAAAACACGTCTTGTAGACATGAACCTCAGTGTTCGTGCCCTCAATTGCCTTAAGGCTGCTGATGTGGATACTCTTGGGGATCTGGTTCAGTACAACAAGACAGACCTCCTTAAGTTCCGTAACTTCGGTAAGAAATCGCTCACCGAGCTTGATGATTTGCTCGAGAGTCTGAATCTGTCGTTTGGAACCGACATTTCTAAATACAAATTAGATAAAGAATAACAAAAAAATGAGACACAATAAGAAATTCAACCATTTAGGTCGTACTGCATCTCATCGTGAGGCGATGCTCGCAAACATGGCCATCTCGCTGATAATGCACAAAAGAATCACTACGACCGTAGCCAAGGCAAAGGCCTTGAAGAAGTTCGTTGAGCCGCTGATAACACGCTCAAAGGACGACTCTACAAACTCACGCCGTGTGGTATTCCGTTATCTTCAGAACAAGTTCGCTCTAAAAGAACTCTTTGGAGAGGTTGCCGCAAAGGTTGGTGACCGTCCCGGTGGATACACACGTATCATCAAGCTCGGAACACGTCAGGGTGACGCAGCACAGATTTGCTTCATAGAGCTTGTAGACTTCGACGAGAATATGGCTAAGACCACAACAAAGAAGAAGGCAACACGCCGTTCTCGCAAGGCAACAAAGGCAGAGGCTGAAACTCCCGTTGCAGAGGAGACAGTAACAGAGGCTCCTGCAGCGGAAGAAGCTCCCAAGGCTGAATAAGCTGTGTGAATAAACAGACTTTATATTTAAGGGCAGATGAATTTAATTCGTCTGCCCTTTTGTTTTACACTTGTTCATCATTAAGTTTATATTTGCATTATATAGGTTGTGATTTGCTTTAAAATTCGTATCTTTGCAAGATAACAAACACCAAAAGTACTCTCTGCCATCAATATGAAAGCGTTGTGATTTGCTTTAAAATTCGTATCTTTGCAAGATAACAAACACCTCACAACCAAAGAGGAACTTTTAGAGAAGTTCAAAGGACAGAGTAATAACAACAATTAAAACATACGATTATGGGAATTTTTATAAGTAAAACGATGAGGGTTTTAGGCTATATAGCCTTTTGTATTGGACTTATTGCATTATTTGCAGGTTTTGGAAATCATGAACCGGGAGCAATAGTGGGAGGCATATCTTCTATGTTAAGCTCGGTGCTTATTATTGGGCTATCCTATATCTTTGAAGCTGCTGCATTATACATTTACAAGAACAAGGATATAAAAACTGAAATAAAAAATAGTAGAAAGGAAAATATGCAAGAAGAAGAGAATATAATTGATAATAGTGGCTTTGAGGGAGAATACGCCCGACAATTTGATGATGGCGAAATTGTTATTTATACTCCCGAAAATATTAAGGTAAAAATCGAAAGTTATGACGGTTATAACGTCTATAAATGTTCTTCAATAGATAATCCACAAAGAGTTCAAACATGGCATTTTAAGGCTTATGTACTTAAACGTGTTAGTGAAATTAATAAAAATAAATCATGATTTATGGTATTAGTATTAATCGTGGTTGGCATCCTAAATATAATCTCTTGTTCTTCAAGATTTGGGGCATGACAAACAACGTAAGGGAAATGCGTGATTACTTCCTGCGTGAAGAGGATGCGAAGAGTAACGCAGAAAAGGACAATTATTTTTTCAACATTGGCGAGAAAGTTGTTTATAATGGTAGAATATATGAAGTGGTAGAAACTCTCTCACAAGGGATGTGCAAATGTAAGGATATAAAAACGGGACGCTTGTACTCTTTACAAGGTGGTGATTTTAAACCAATAAATGAATAATAAATTATGCGGAGATTTGCCACTAATATAGGTGAAAAATGCTATTTTTGCAACAAGAAAAAGCGAAACGAGCTCTGTGAAAATGTAAATAGAAACGGTTATAAAAGCCTATAAACGTACTATCTCAAAGAGCAGATACATATTAGAAACGTAGCGCAAGGAAACAACAATAATTATAAATATATGTGTAGAATAAAAAACGAAACATGTAAATATGATTTCCTTACAGAAAATCAAGCTAAGATAAGCGAAAGAGGTTCTGTATCCCTTATCGCACAAGATCAGATAAAAGAAAACATTACGGTTGTCATATCAATTAAAAAAGAAGATGGCAAAGAAGGTGTGACTCGTATCGAGCGCATAGATGATAGAAAGGTAAAAGTCATAATTGCGAATCCAAACCCATTAACAATAGTTGCCCCTAATGAGCCTATGGAGATAGGGAATTATACAAGATAACAAACACCATGACAACTTGTTTTCACATCGATGGCAGAGTTGTGATTTGCTTTAAAATTCGTATCTTTGCAAGATAACAAACACCATGACAACTTGTTTTCACATCGATGGCAGAGTTGTGATTTGCTTTAAAATTCGTATCTTTGCAAGATAACAAACACCAAGGTCGGTGAAATTCTTCCAGTTATGTGTGTTGTGATTTGCTTTAAAATTCGTATCTTTGCAAGATAACAAACACCATATTATCGTCATTGCTGTGTGAGAAAAGCGTTGTGATTTGCTTTAAAATTCGTATCTTTGCAAGATAACAAACACCACTGATGATGATACTACCGTTACGGTGTCGGTTGTGATTTGCTTTAAAATTCGTATCTTTGCAAGATAACAAACACCCGTTTCTGTCGAAAGGAACGGGAGGTGGTAGTTGTGATTTGCTTTAAAATTCGTATCTTTGCAAGATAACAAACACCTTCTCATCGTAATTAACATACCATGTGAAGTTGTGATTTGCTTTAAAATTCGTATCTTTGCAAGATAACAAACACCATGTCTTCCTTCGGCATGTACGGGAAGCGGTTGTGATTTGCTTTAAAATTCGTATCTTTGCAAGATAACAAACACCAATCCTGTTCGTTAAATACAGGAAGAGTACGTTGTGATTTGCTTTAAAATTCGTATCTTTGCAAGATAACAAACACCTGAAACTAACGCCGCTAATAAGTCTATAGCGTTGTGATTTGCTTTAAAATTCGTATCTTTGCAAGATAACAAACACCGGTGAAGATGAATTACCTGCGTTACCCGCAGTTGTGATTTGCTTTAAAATTCGTATCTTTGCAAGATAACAAACACCCAGAGGGGGTTATATTAGCTTTAGAGATGTCGTTGTGATTTGCTTTAAAATTCGTATCTTTGCAAGATAACAAACACCTCAAATTCAGCTAGCTTACGGGCTACTCGCGTTGTGATTTGCTTTAAAATTCGTATCTTTGCAAGATAACAAACACCCCGCGGAATATATTGTTGTCGTAAAAATTGGTTGTGATTTGCTTTAAAATTCGTATCTTTGCAAGATAACAAACACCTTGACACGTCAACGTTCAAAGTGGGGTCAGTTGTGATTTGCTTTAAAATTCGTATCTTTGCAAGATAACAAACACCTTGAACATGGATGGCTTATTGGTCTAATGTGTTGTGATTTGCTTTAAAATTCGTATCTTTGCAAGATAACAAACACCAACAGAACGCACGCGGCCTTTGCCAAGAAAGTTGTGATTTGCTTTAAAATTCGTATCTTTGCAAGATAACAAACACCGTAGGCTCTCCACTAGGAGTATCTGTCTGCGTTGTGATTTGCTTTAAAATTCGTATCTTTGCAAGATAACAAACACCCTTTCCTTAACGGGATAGAAGCTGAAGTTAGTTGTGATTTGCTTTAAAATTCGTATCTTTGCAAGATAACAAACACCAAGTCCAAAAGTACGAGCATTAGAGGACTGTTGTGATTTGCTTTAAAATTCGTATCTTTGCAAGATAACAAACACCGACGACCACGGCCTCTAAACCTGCGTCTCCGTTGTGATTTGCTTTAAAATTCGTATCTTTGCAAGATAACAAACACCCCGCGGAATATATTATTATCGTAAAAGTTAGTTGTGATTTGCTTTAAAATTCGTATCTTTGCAAGATAACAAACACCTAGCTTTTATTGTACTCGTATTTGCAAGGAGTTGTGATTTGCTTTAAAATTCGTATCTTTGCAAGATAACAAACACCTTGGATACATCGCCTGTGCGACGGCCGCTAAGTTGTGATTTGCTTTAAAATTCGTATCTTTGCAAGATAACAAACACCAAGAGGGGGTTAGATTAGCTTTCGAAATATGTTGTGATTTGCTTTAAAATTCGTATCTTTGCAAGATAACAAACACCAAAATGTTGATACCGTACAAGTGAAACAAGTTGTGATTTGCTTTAAAATTCGTATCTTTGCAAGATAACAAACACCCTCCAATTACACGAGTCCCGCCGGTTTGTGTTGTGATTTGCTTTAAAATTCGTATCTTTGCAAGATAACAAACACCATTGCCCGACATAGCCTCAAAATTCCCTCGTTGTGATTTGCTTTAAAATTCGTATCTTTGCAAGATAACAAACACCCACCAATGAACTCTGAACGCTGCAGGCGAGTTGTGATTTGCTTTAAAATTCGTATCTTTGCAAGATAACAAACACCTCGCCAAGATGTGCAAACTCAGGGAAGTAAGTTGTGATTTGCTTTAAAATTCGTATCTTTGCAAGATAACAAACACCTAATCCCATAAACGCGACTTAACACTTTGAGTTGTGATTTGCTTTAAAATTCGTATCTTTGCAAGATAACAAACACCACAATATGTATAATTATCTGTAACACAGTAATATATGGAGTTTGTTAGGATTGAGAAAAAGGGTGTGATTACATAAACGGGATTTCACTTAATAGTGAAATCCCGTTTATATATCAATAATATGGGGATATAAGCCGTAATTATATCCTTAAAAAAGCTCTAGTTGTTGTCCCGGTGCTGATGTCGTGATGGGCTTGTGTCCGTAAAAAACTTTAATATTGCCAAATTGTTTGTCTGTGATACACATAATCGCGACCTGGCCATATTGGGGAAGAAATGCTTTGACACGTTTTATATGTACTTCTGCATTTTCCATGCTTGCGCAGTGGCGTACATATATTGACATTTGAAACATTGTAAAGCCATCACGTTGCAGATTCTTGCGAAAAAGCGCATATTCTTTTTTGTCTTTCTTTGTCTCGGTAGGCAAATCAAAAAATACGAGTACCCACATAATGCGATATTCACTGAATCGGTTCATAATCAGTTTCTATTATCTCTCGGGATATGATATACGGCGTATCTCTCCGCAGAAACATTTATAGAGCGATGCCGTGGTTTGGCTGACTGCCACCATCAGAGGACTGCGCTTGTTGCCAATGATAACTTCCGTTGTGGGTATAGATAGTAATCTGGCTTTGGTCTCTCTTGTCAGTTCAGGTATATGACCGTCTGCTTCTGCAATCAACGTGAATACAAGCTCGTCTATATACGGCCTGTATGGTTCCATGATGTCGTCTGCCAGACAATAGGCATTATATCTGTTATGGTGGTGGATGCCGAAGGTTGGTAGCATACCGCTCGATACCAGTGCACGGGCCACTACGGCACGCAAAATGGCGTAGCCGTAGTTCAGCAGGTTGTTTGGTGGCAAGCCGTCACGGCTGCGTGTAAAATCGCCGGTTACCGGGAACTCGGCGAATATTGTCTTCCAATAATACGCTGCCGCCCGTCCTTCGAGATTATCCGTATCTCCGCTTTTCACGTCTTCTTCCCACCGTCGCATGTTCTTTACTTCTTTTCCCGTACATGCAGCAAGTACGGTCGCCTGATTTCTTATTTTGGCTTTTATCGTCTGCTGCCACAATTGCTTTTTCAATGGTAGTGATGCGTCAGTCTGGTACTGAAACCGCTCACTCTGCACAGTGTTTCCACAGAGTGGTAACATCAAGCCGACCGGCATGCTGCGGTTGTCGCAGGTGATTACGGCACAGTTGTTTTCCAATAACGCTTCAAGCAACCCTTGGGTGATTGTAATCTGGCGGTTGTCAAGTACCATTACTCCTATATCTTCTATCGGCTTTGTCACTTCGTTTTGCCTTTTCATTCGTTCCGGTATGGTATCGTTGCGTTCTATTTCCGGTATCTTGATAACCATTTGTCCTTGTCGGAGAGACAGATAAGCCGGATTACCGAAATACAGTGTTTTCTTTATCATGGCATACTGTTTTTTAGTATTCTCCCACCGATACGATTTGTCCGATATGATTAATGCGGACTTTGACAATATTCTTTAATTTATCAAGAGAGCTTATTCGCTTCCAAGTTATTTCTTGAAGTTCTTTTTTATCGTCAACCGTTGTTTCCAGATGATGTCTGAAAAAATAATCTCTGCTTGTGCCCTTAGATAATTTCTGCACCCTAAACAGGTTTTTGCTAATCTCATTATAATTCTTAGGATCCAGCAAATCAATTTCTTTTGGATTAAATCCTGTCTTCTCATTAGGGAATACAAAATATTCATTTTGTTTCATCGTAAATAAGAGTTGCCGGCCGTCGTTTTTATTCTTGTCGATTATCGGTAACCCTTGATTTGCAAGTATGGTTGCCTTGTAAAAAGAAACAATTTCATCCTGCAAGTTCCCGTCTGCATCCCGATAAATTGCCACATGATGATTATTGCCTGTACAGACAAAGTCTGCAGGCTGTTTATTGCCGTTCTTATCCAATATAGGCATGCCGTTATGGTCATGTTTGTCGTGTAGTGCCACGACGTTGCTTACACCGGTTATTGTCACACGTTTTATGGAAATTCCTTTTTCTTCATTGAGCCAGATTGGATTTTCTTCAAGATTGGTAAATGCTTTTTTGGGGTCATTGCCGTATTGTTTCAGACGTGTTTCCAATATCTTGCGTATATGGGCATCTACCACTTTATCGATTTTCAAGTCTGGCGACACTTCTTTTCGTATGGTATATACATTTTCGAATTTCACTGTCTTGACCTTTTCTGGCACGGTTAATGTGTGCGTCTCGTCTATGAACAATGGATGCTTTTGCAGACTGTTGCTTCCTGTGAAAGCTTTTTTGGCGTTGCTCCCATATTGTTTCAACCTTTCGCTTAGTGCCATACGGTATCGCTTGTCGGCCACTGTGGAGATTTTCTGTTCGTCAAACGCCCCGTTTACTTTCTCCTCTTTTACTGTGTATTGCTTGATACAGCCATATATGGTCTCGTTATGCAGCTGTCCGCGTGGAGTAAGTTGTATTCTACTCTTTTTCCCGCCTTTGACTTTATAGGTATTTACATTTCTTGTCACCACTTTATTCTTTGTCTTTATCGACACAAGTATTTCACTGAGATGACGCATGGCTTCGGTCCTGAAAACATCAAGAGGCATTGGCGGTAAGAATTTTAGTTTGCCATTGTCACGGTAAAGTTCTTTCTTTTCTATTGCATAGATGCTGCCGGCCTTGTCACTTCTGGCATTCATGTTGTTTAAGAACTGGATATGGCTGTACTTGGTGAAGGCAATGGTAAGAGCGTCCATTGCGTGGTGACGGTGGTCGTTGCGTTTCGTCCAGTCTTTGATGTGGCGTATCCTGCGTCCGTCTTTGTTGTAAATAGTTTCAGTCAGACCGAGGCTGTCGTACTTGTCCCAGTTAAGTTCCTTCATCACATCCACAAGTTGCCAGTCTTCGCGTAACCGTGATGTAATACTGCCTGTTGTCGGGACAACTACTTTTACCATGTTCTCCAATATCTCGCGTGCCTTTCGGGCTATGTATTGCGAGTCGCGTAAATCGCGGTCAACGAATCCTGACGGTATGTCGGCCTCACGCATCATGAGTTTGTCTCGCTTGGTCTTGCTGATTATTTTTTTGTTGAACAAATCTTCCACTCTCGCTTCGTAGTCTTTGACTTGCTTGGCATCGTATTTGTTGCATACGAAGTCGTAGGCCGTAGCGTTACTTTTCTCTATATTTATGCTGCGCACCTCGATTGTTTTGTTTGAGAAAGAGTCGTCAAAAAGTCTCGCTTGCGGAATGATATGCTCTATGTCAAACTCCTTGCTGAAAAGTTTTTCCTGGGGAATATACGTGTTTGAGTATAAAGTTTTGAACCCATTGTCTTTCAGTTCTATATACAACTTATATCTGATAATGTCATTCCGGCTGACGTTTGCTATTCCAAATTCCTTTTGCAGTGTCTCACGGTAACGCGCGTGTTCGGCTGTGACATTACTGATGGCTTTGGTGGTCTCCTCGCGTTCCTTGGCACTGGATTTCAGCTCGCGTGCCATTTCTATGTGTATTTCGTCCGGTTTACCGTATTTATCTGCCACAGAGTTTACGACATTAATCATTTGGTTTAGGATTTTCTCTACCACCGGATTGCGCAAACTGTTACGTGGAAGAAGCGTCAGCTTGTCGCAAAGCACTTTGTTGTCAATCTCTTCTTTGGTCAGTGAGTTTTTTGAATGGCGGTAACCTGCATATTTGCAAGCATCGCTGTATTTTAGTCCGTCACGCATGTGCGGCAAAATCTTGCGTATTGCCTTGGCGCTAAGGCTCCCATAGTCAGGCATGAAGCTGATTCCTGCGATTATTGCGGCATATTCACGGTCGAATCCGTATGACCCGGAGATTTTGTCGACGAGCCTGTCAGTTCCCGATTTGGAGTCGTCGCCGGTGAAAGAATAGAGGATATGCCACAGTCTGTATGATGGCTGGCGTTCCAATTCCTTCCCGTTTAGTGAGGAGTCAAAGTGTAGGATGTCCGTATTGAAGCCCAGTCCGTTGAAAACCGATTCTACAATGCCATATACCTCATCGGCTTTCATTTTGGAAAAGTCATGGCTTCCGTGTCCGCTCATGTCAATGATGGTCTGATAGGCGTTGAACAGTGCGGCCTGCGTGCGGTTACCTTCCACTTCACTATAGTTAAGGTCCAGCTCCTTATGGTTTTTGAATAATAGTTTCAAGACTTCCGCTTTCGACATTTTCTCCTTGATGCTCAGTTCATGAAAGAGCCTTTCCTTTTCTTCCTGTTCAAGGAATCGCCGGCCCTTCTCGGTATGTATGGAATAACCGGACAGGTCTGTTGCCGATTTTGTCATAACCTTTCCTGATACTTGCAGATTGTTTAGTATCTGCCATATCTTGAACTCCTGAAACAGCGGCGATGACTTTGGGCATACATGCAGGCCTATTGTCATTGATTTCTTCTTTCCGTCGGATTCTGTTTCGACCTGTTTGTTCTCAAACTCACAGAAACTGACTTTATCCTTTTGCGACTTTAACGGACGTTGGTAGAAGATAATCACATCGCGTATCTCATTCTTCAAGTCTGTCGTCAGTTCACTGTGGCTTTGTGCCTGTATCTCCCATAATGTTTCAAACTCATCCAGATAGTCTTGCCGGTAGAAGACCTTGTTTTTAAGGCTGTAATTCGGATTTTTATCGAGTCTCTCCATCAAGTACTGGCCCACGGTCTGCTTTTTGAAGTACAGTTCTTTGCTCCTGTCACTTATCTCACCGAGATAACCGCTTGAACCGCTTATCTGCCCGTTTATTTTTTGCAGGACCACAGCCAGTGTTTCAAGATCGACCTGTTCGTTGAGGCTTTTACTTCTCCATTCATAGTTCTCGCGTTTCTGGGCATCTCCTTTTGTAGTGCGTTTCTGTCCTACTATGCCAAACGGTTTGGAGCATATAGCCCATGTCTGCTTTTCGTTTTTGTTTTTCAGTTCCTGCCGCAATGGGTCGGTGAGGATTTCCGGGTAGAAAACCTTTTGACGTTCCCATATTCGGTTGAACTCATCAATCAGATCTGAACGGTAGAAGTCCGGAGTATAGCGTTTGCCGCTATCTATGTGTCTTAGCATGAATTGTCCGGGAGTGAGGCCCTCTTCATAGAGAAGCTTTGCCATATCCATGCTGTCTATTATCTTTCCGTTTTCATCGGCGCTTATCTTTCTACTGCTTTTATATCCGCGTTTCTTGTTTATCATTAGCAGTACCCTGGCAAACTGTTCCAGTGATATCGGTTCTGTGGCGGCACTGGCTCTCAGCCTGTAAGTCTCAAAGGTGGATCTGTTGCCTTGTTCGGCCAGTATGGTGTTTTCTGTGATGAGTCCATTCTCTTTCAATATCGTTATCAGGTGCTCGCGGCGTTGTTTGTATCGTTGCAGGTTGCGTCGCATACAGCGTTTCAGTGTCCTGTCGGCGTTTGTGGTGATAGGTTTGCCCTTTTCAAAATTGTTTTGTTCGTCGACAGTCAGCGGATTTACCCTTACTCCGAGTTTGATAATGGAAGACTGTTCACCATCATGCTCTTTTTCGTTCACCAGTGCCCATCCTATGCTGTTTGTTCCCAGGTCGAGTCCTAAAATCTTTTTCATAATCGGTAGTTTATTATTATAAGGTAATTATGTTCTTAATTATGTTGTTTTCGCAAATATACGGTAAAATAATAAGAAAATATTATGTGTGTCGTATTTTTTTTGTATATTTGCAATGAATTTTAAGCAAATCACAATAAGGATTATTCCGTTGTGAAAACATTAGGTTCGCCCATCGACCTTGACGGTGGGCTTTTTGTTTTTCTAATGCCGGCTTGTATGTATTCGGCTTAACGGAATACATATTGTGACATGTTATCAAAAAAACGGTGACCGTGCTATGATTGTTCCGTAGGTGCTAAGCAGTGCTAAGGCGTGAAATATTATGACAAAACGCCTCTTATATTTCGATTATTTTAAAATTAAGATCTTGTGGCCGCAAATACGCGGGTTATGGGCGTTTTCGCTAACTTGTTGACAGACAGTATAATATACGGATTTGTGAAAAGTCGGGATTTTTTTTGTCTGCAACGGGCGGCTTATTGGGCTGCGTTTAGCGTCCCGTTGCATTGCGACGGGTATTCCGTTGGAAGGTGATATGCGGCCAAACGGCTTCCAACGAGTGCCTTATTGCGGAGTGAAATGTCAAAAATGATTTACAGACAGGTGCGCGACGTTATATTAAGGCTATTTAAATGGTTTTTTCCGAGCTGGTTCGCTAAAAAACACAAGCGTTTTTTCGTGACATTATTATTACATAAGTCTGTTTTTTTATTGTGCTTTCGCATATAGTTTTCCGTCGCGGAGTGGTGTCTGTTTCTGTCAGTGTGTATGTAGTGATTGCCGCTCGTTCTTTTGGTGTTGTCATTTTAGGCAGGTTGGACATTTTATCCTGTTTCTTTTTTTTGTGGCGGGTATTATATATTATTGATATCCCTATCAACAATTATGGATATTCATATTGTTATATTCCATATAAATCCGTATCTTTGCAGAAACGAGGCACTTATATGTCGAAAATCTGTTCCGGGTGGTGTGGTGGAATACTGATATTACAGTTCGTGGCAAGAATGTTCCGGCATGGGGGATGAGTGTCGTCATGTTCAGATCCTGACGTGTCTCATGGCGGTTATTTGAGCGTTGAAGTATACGCTCGGGATATATTCAGTCGTAAACGCAAAACCAATTATAATCATGAAAAAAGGTTTGATATACTTATTGTGCGGCGCATTGCTCGCCGGTGGTTGCAAGACCACGGGCGACGGTGCATACGTGGGCGCCCAGTTCGGCGCCATTCTCGGTTCGGCCATCGGCGGAATCGGAGGTGGCTGGCGGGGCAGTGATATCGGGACGGTTGTGGGCATGGCCGGCGGTGCGGTGGCCGGAGCGGCCATAGGCTCTGCCAATGAGAAGGCCGGCCGTGCGAAATATGAGGCGCACCGCAGGGGGCGTGCCGAGCGCACACGGCATACCGGCGGTAATGAGACCGGCGGCTGTGAAGATGACACACGGCGGTATGACACACAGCGGGAGCGGTATGATGGCGGGGCACAAGAAACTGTTGGGCGGGACGAGAGCGGGTTTGACCCGACAAACAGCGGCGATGACCGTATAGTGTTCGAGCCTGATGGAGGAATACAGGGCGGCTATTCGGCCGATGAAGCGTCCGCGACGGGTGCCAATGCCGGCGGCGAGGTGTCGCTCAGGCAACTGGAGCGTATGGCAAGTGGTGCGGGACGTAATGCCGCGCATGGCAGTATGGGGTTCCGTCCGGCCATAGAGGTGCGCAAGGTGGAATTTGCTGATGCCGACGGCGACGGGGTGTTGCGTGCCGGAGAGAGAGGTAAGGTGGTTTTTGAGATAATGAACAACTCGCCCGAGACAATAACGAACATACGGCCGGTAGTGACGGACACTACCGCAAACAAACACATATCCATATCACCGGGCATACTTGTGGAAAGCATTGCCCCGGGAATGGGGGTGCGATATACGGCTACGGTGCTCGGAGGGCGCAAACTGAAAGACGGAGACATCGTGATAATGGCAGGTGTGGAGCATGAAGGCCGCATGTTGACGGCGGAGAGCGAGACGCTTAGGATTGCCACGCAGCGCAAATGATATTGGGAGAACCGGGAATGAAAGACGTTAAAGAATTGAGAGAGTACTATTCCGGCCGGGTGAAGGAGTTGTCGGGCGGCATATCCGGATTAAAGCGTGCCGGGCGCATCCTGGTGGCTTCCGAGTTGGTTGCCTTTGCCGCAGCCATAGGTTTTGTGGCGGCATATACGGTTCATGGCTCGTATTTTTGGCTTGTCGGAACGGCAGCCATGCTGATTGGCTATGTGGCATTCCGGCGTGTCGACGTGAGCAATGCCGAAAGGGTGGAGAGGCTCACGGCCCTGCGGAGCGTATATGAAGGCGAGCTTGACTATCTCGACGGTCGTTTCGACCGTTTCGACGCAGGCGAAAGGTATGTTGATCCTTGCCATGAGTTTACTTTCGATATGGATATTTTCGGCCGCTCGTCGCTCTATCAGCGGATAAACCGCACCGTGACACAGGGTGGGGCGGATATTCTTGCCCGCTGTCTCGAAATGAAAGCGTTCGGTCCGGAAAGCGGCAAGGCGCTTATCGACCGCCGTGCCGATGCGGTGGAGCGTCTGGCGGAGATGGAGGGTTTGCGTGCCGGGTTCATGGCTATGCGCCGATATGGCCCGATAGATACTCGGGCAGTAAAAACCGCGCTCGGCACTGCCGGCAGTCTGCCCTTGCCGTCGTTTGCCTCTTCGACTGTTGCCCGTGCGGTAGCGGTAGCGCTTATCGTAGTGTTCGCGTTGCTGATAGCGCTTGCCGTGTTTACGGACATGCCTTCGGGAGTGCCGGTGATGTGGGGCACGCTCATGTTTTTCGGTGTGCTGATGCTGTGCTCGGGCCCTTTGCGGCAGATGAGCAAGGCAGTGAACAGTCTGTGCAGACAGATGAAGGCATACACGGAGCTGGTGAGGCTGGCTGCCACGACGGAGCTGTGTACAGTCGACGATCCGTGTCTCGGAATGTCATCCGGGGGTGAGGCAGCAGCCTATGCCCTGACATCTTTCGATGAACTGAGGCGTATTCTCGACGGGCTCGACCGCCGTGGAAACGTGCTCGGCCTGATCGTTTTCGACACCTTCTTGCTTAGCGACTTTTTCCTCGTGCGCCGCTTCTGCCGATGGCAGGGGATGCATGCCGCTGACATGGAGCGGTGGATAGACAGTGTGAGCGTGCTCGACGCCCTTGTGTCTATGGCTACGTTCAGATATAATGAGCCGTCGGCCGGCCGTGCGGAAATTGCGGATACCGACGGTGTTGTCTATGACGCACGTGGAATTTATCATCCGTTTCTCGGCGCTTCGGCCGTGCCGAACGATTTACGCATAGAGGACAATCATTATTATATAGTCACGGGAGCCAACATGGCGGGCAAGAGCACGTTCCTGCGGTCGCTCGGGGTCAATTATCTGTTGGCGGTAAACGGCATGCCTGTGTTTGCGGCCGGCCTTAGGGTATCGCTTTTCTCGCTTTTTTCGAGTATGCGCACGAGTGATAACCTGTCGCGGGGAATAAGCTATTTCAATGCCGAGCTGTTGAGGCTCGGGCAGCTCATGGAGGCATGCCGCCGCTCCCCGCGCACGCTGATAATACTCGACGAGATACTGAAAGGTACAAACTCGCTCGATAAGTTGAACGGCTCGCGGATGTTTCTTGATGCCATATCCGAACTGCCCGTCACGGGAATAATTGCCACGCACGATCTCGAACTGTCGAAAATGGCCGGCAGTCTGTCCGGACGTTTTCACAACCTGTGCTTTGAGATAGAACTGTCCGACAACGTGACCTATACGTATAAGATAACGCCCGGCGTGGCCCGTAATCAGAATGCCACGTGGCTGTTGCGGAATATGATACGTAACAGTTGACCGGAGAGGGTGTATGACCGGGTGGGGACGGCCGTTTAGTTCACGGCACCCCTCTCTTCAATGCTCGGAAATTGCAATGCCTGTTTCGCAAAACGTATCTTTATGCCGGTGCCATGGGCCGATATGGCTATAAAATGGGCTTTAAAGGGTTTTAAAATAGACTTCAATACTTTGTGTTGCCGATTTAAAATGCTAACTTTGTGAGCGTTTAGATGTAAATTCTTACTTAATAAAAACATACAGAATTATGGCAAGTTACAAATCACTTGGTCTCGTGAACACCAAAGAAATGTTCAAAAGAGCCATCGACGGCGGTTATGCCGTTCCTGCGTTCAACTTCAACAACATGGAGCAGTTGCAGGCAATAATAAAGGCTTCATCAGAGTTGAAGTCTCCGGTTATACTTCAAGTGTCAAAAGGCGCGCGCAACTACGCCAACCAGACACTCTTGCAGTACATGGCACAGGGTGCTGTAGAGTATGCCAAGGAACTGGGCTGCAAGGCTCCAGAGGTTGTGCTTCATCTTGATCACGGCGACAGTTTCGAACTGTGCAAGAACTGTGTTGACATGGGCTTCTCTTCCGTGATGATTGATGGCTCGGCACTTTCTTACGATGATAACGTCGCTTTGACGAAGAAGGTTGTGGAGTATGCTCATGCACACGATGTGACGGTAGAAGGTGAGCTTGGCGTTTTGGCCGGTGTTGAGGACGAGGTGGTTGCCGCTGAGTCTCATTATACAAAGCCCGAGGAGGTTATCGACTTTGTCACAAAGACTGGAGTAGACTCTCTGGCCATCTCAATCGGTACTTCCCACGGTGCTTACAAGTTCACTCCCGAGCAGTGCACACGCGACCCGAAGACCGGTAAGCTCGTGCCGCCGCCACTCGCTTTCGATATTCTCGATGAGATAATGAAGAAGCTCCCCGGATTCCCAATCGTGCTCCACGGTTCTTCGTCAGTGCCTCAGGAGTATGTTGATATGATAAATCAGTATGGCGGCAAGTTGCCCGATGCGGTTGGTATACCGGAGGAGCAGTTGCGCAAGGCATCGGCAAGTGCGGTATGCAAGATTAATATCGACTCTGATTCACGTCTCGCTTTCACGGCTGCCGTTCGCAAGACTCTGGCAGAGAAACCGGGTGAGTTCGACCCCCGCAAGTATTGCGGTCCGGCACGCGACCTTATGGAGGAGATGTACAAGCACAAGATTACAGATGTGCTCGGCTCGGACAACAAGTTGGCTGTGCTCGACTAATCTTATAGATAAGATAAAACACTGCGGGATGCGGTTCATATTGAACGGTGTCCCGCATTTTTTTGTGCGTTTGTGCAGTATTGTATTTGGTGTTTTGGGAGGCTTGCGGTGCGTAATGTGAGTAAATGGAACTCTGTACATATATTACCGGCCGCTTGTCATGAAGATATGTCTGAACACATCGGGAATGAAAAGCATTCTTTCGTGGGCGGTGTGGGCATATCATGTATTCTGTGGTGCCGGAGGATGGTAAATAAAAAAGTTCCGCTATCATCGGATAGCGGAACTTTTGGTGTTATTCTGCCTTACGGCTGTCTTGTCACTTTATCATTACCTTGCGTACCTCACCGTTGCTCAGTTTGACGATGTTAAGGCCTTTGGCGGGAGTCTCGATGCGTATTCCGTCAAGAGTGTAATACTCTACAGGGCGGTTCTCGGCCGAAGCGGTCGGAGTGGATATTCCTGTGGTGGAGTAGTCTGCTTTCACACAGTTGGCATTTGTCACCCAGATGTTTCCGTTTGCAAGGTTCTCATCCGTTATGGCGTTGCCGATGAATGCCACTGCGTTGAGGTTTTTCTTGTTCCAACCGTCAGGTAATGTTACGTTATAGTTGTTCTCGTATTTGTTCCCCTCTACATTCAGCTTGGTGCCGTAAGCGTCTGTCACGACTTTGCGGAGCACGCTGTTGTGTGTATACTTGCTTTTCCAGATACCGTTGTTGAGCTGGCGTGCCACTATGCTGTCTTCCGTGACATATACCGTGATGGCAGCCTCGTTGCCCATCAGTGCGGCAAACTCTTTTGTCGTCTCTCCCGATACTTTGATGTCGAGGTTGCCTGTCGTCTCGTTGACCTTTGCCGTGATGTCTACGGTGGCGAATACCGGATATTGCTGGCCGATTTGGTCGAGTGTTCTGCTTATTTCATTTGCGTAAGTAGGTATGTATGCGTCTTGAACGCCTATTCCTATGGCTATGTCTCCGTCTCCCAACGGGAATCTGTCGAATGCCGCTGAGGGGAAACCACCGGTCATAAGGCCCATTATATCCGTACCTTCGGGTATCGTGAACATGTCGACACCGCCGTTCATGTTGCCGTGAAGCGATACCCATGCGAGGTCGTCACGTTGTTTGTTGAGATACTCCAACAGATTGATTCCGGCCGGGCAGTATGCGCAATACTGTGACGTGAAGTGTTCGAGCAGATGCTTCTGGCGTTGCAGGCTCTCTGTGTACACGCCGAGTTTGGTATCGCTGTTGCTGGCGTCAGCGGGAGTCTCGTTATTCATCTGTTTCACATATACCGATAGTGTGTGGTAGCCTACGGGCAGGTTCTGGGCTTCAAGCATACCGCTATAATTCTTTGCGGTAGTGGTGAGGTCTTTTGTCGGCGCTTCTATGACGGCAACTTCATTTCCGTCGATTGCGATACCGAACGAGTAAACCGATATGGGAGCTGTTCCGTCATTGTAATAAGAGAAACCGTATTGTATCTTGTCGCCGGGTTTAACGAATTCCATGGAGTATACATCGTTTACCACTATGTCGGCGGCGGGATATTCTTTTTCGACTATTGCCTGTACAGAGAGGCTGCCTCCCGCACCGCCGATGGTATACCAGTCTAAACCTTCGCCAAAATCCGTGTATGCCGCTGTAGCTGTCTCCTTACCTGCGAAAGATAATGGATAGATATTGCCTTGTCTTGCCTGCACATACTCAAAGCCAAGCAGCAGGGCATCTACTCCGTTGAGGTCGAGAGTGTATGGATTCTCGATAGTCACCGTGTTCCAGCCAACGACAGTGTTGCCTGTGAATTCCTGCTCAAAAAGGTCTTCGAAATTTCCGTTTTTAACAGCTTTAATGAAAACCTTGTTTACTTTGGCGGTCTGGCAGAGTCCGAAGCGTATGGCGGTAACTTTGCCACCATTGAATTTTTTGATGTTGCTGGCATCTAAAATTGCGGCTATCGGAAGATTGCCGGGTTTGTTCGTCAGTCCCATGCCATATTGTCCCAACTCGTCGGTGGTGTATGGACCCATTATTTTCTGGTTTTCCGCCAGTTGGATTTTTGCCGGAGCCGTGGCTGCTTTCTGTTTGTTCATGCCAGGAACGGCAGGCATGGCGTTGCCGTTTTTCTGCAATGTGCCTATTGGGGCTTTCTTAGTGTTGAGCTTGACACCGCTTTGGGCGTTTGTGATGCTTACGGACAGCATCAAGGCTATCAACGGAAGTAAAAATCTTTTCATGCGCTTGATTTTATTATTATGAATACTATAGTTTCCTTTGTCAGACTTTCTGGGGCTTTCCCGGTTGGTTTTAATACAGCCGTTCGCTATTATCGGTTATTGGTGATGATGCTGCCATTGTTATTTGACAATCTTTCTGACAGCTACCCGTTTGCCGTCTTTCATGGTCTCACAGATGTACAGACCTTTGCCCAGTGACATCAAAGCGCTTGCAGGGCGATTCGTCATCACCGTCTTTCCCGATGCGTCATACACGTTGATGGTGGTGTCGCCGTTGTCGGTAAGTACTTCGTCGATGCCTGTCGGGTCGGCATATACGCAGTTGACGGTAATCTTCGGGCCGTAAGCCTTCACGGTATTGGTGTTTCCTGCCATGGTGCGTAGCTGTATGGTGAATGTCGCCGTGCCGTATTTGCCTTCGTCGGGCTTCCATTCGGATAGCAGGTTTTTAACTTCTCCGGCTACCATCGAACCTGTATCCGTTATGTAATTTGCCGGAACATTGGGAGGGCATGTATTCGGAAAGCAGAATTGAAATGTGCCGTTCGGAAGTTTTTCTGTCACAACCTGAGCCGAGACGAATGCTTCCTCGGATGTCGTGTTCTTGGCTGACAGGTCTATGTGGGCCATTACCATTCCCCAGTCTTCATCGTAGTAGGCATTAAAGGTGCATGTACTTCCGTCGGCAACGGTGTTGCCATCTTTGTCTATAAACTGAAATGTGCCGTCTGCTTGTGCGGATACGTTTGCCGATACCATGGCCAGCAGGGCGGAAACCAATAGGCTTTTGATTCTTTCCATATACTCTTCTTTATTCTGATTGTTCGTTGTCTGTGTCTCTTTCAATGACTGTTTTCGGCATTTGATATCAATGCCGCTTTGGTGACACCCTGTACTCCGTTGTCGTTATATACGAATGCCACTACATGCATGTTTGCGACATTCCATGTCTGTCTCGTGTTCGGCATGTATGTCTTGGGATTCAGGTCGGCCGTGTATGTGACAGTCTTTTCCGAACCTTTCGCAATCGAGATGTCTTCTCCCCACGTACCGTTTACCGCCGCACGGAGCACATGATTGTGAATGTACTCTCTGTTGGAGCTTCCGTCGGGCATGGCCTGTATCGCTTTTATGCTGTCTTCCACGAGCCATACCTGCAATTTGCCGCTTGCCGCGTTCATGCCGTAAGCCTTTATCTTGATTGCGGCCTTGTTGCCGTCTGCGTCGTAATCGTTCTCTATGCTTAGTGCCACGGCCGCTTTCCGCTGTATGGCCGTGTGCACGTTACCCATCCACTGCTCGGGTACGCTCGTTCCGCCGAGCCTGTCGATTTGTCCGGCCGGCAGGTTGGGCTGTCCGGCCGCACTGTAATACAGGTCTCCGACGTGCGATTTAAGACTGACGGGAGTGTTTGGAGACAGCGGTCCGCCATGTATCGCCACGGCAATGACGCTGTTCGGATAGCTCTCTTGCAGTTTGTTGGTTTCCACTGCCGCATTCGGACAGTTTGGACATTGCTGTCCCGTGAAGTCTTCAAGCAGTACGCAGCGTTGCACTTCGGCCTCTTCCACGTATATATAGCGGTCGTTCTCGCTAACCGTGTCGCATGAGGCGAGTGTCAGCAATCCTGCCGCGGTTGTATATAATAATGTCTTTATTTTCATGAATGCCTGTTGTTATTATCAGAAGTTATAGTTGTATGAAAGCGTGACACCCTTGCTTGCGGGAATCCAGCGGCACACTCCGCCCGAGCAGTTGAATCCGGAGCGGTTTCTTACGTAGCCGAGTTGCAGGCGATGGGCGCCCCGGGTCCATGTGACGTATGCGTTGTAATAGTGCAGGTCGGTCTTGCCAACATTATATTCGTCTGACACAGTGAACATCCAGTGCGGCAGGACTGACAGCTCGAGGAGTCCGAAAGCCCAGTCGCCCTCGTCTTCTCCCGTGGTGAGATATTGTGCCTCGCCTCTGAGCGTGAGCTTGTTGTTAATCCTGTATTTGCCTTCCGCCACGAAGATATTGCTGTGAATCATGTCTCCGTGACCTTCTATCGCTGCCTGATTATAGTACTGGTTCATGTACATGAGGTTCAGTTTGAAATCTCTGCTCACCTTTTTCTCAATCTGCACGTTGATGTCCTGATAGTATTTGCTGTCTCCCCATTTCCAGAATCTCGACGCATAGCCGTCGCTTCCCTCTACCATGCCGTTGAGCGTGCGTGGCGACTGCTCGATAGAGTGTACGTGCGAGAAGTTCAGTTTCACTTTCGTGCCATACTTTCCGCCCAGTGCCGTGTTTTTTTTGAATGTATAGCCTAATTCAGCCTGATATGCCCATTCTCCGTCAGGATTGGTTGCATACGGGTAGTGCGCGGCCAATGCGTATGTGTGTTCCATGGTGAATGCCGGAAGGTGGTTCAGGAACGATGAGTTCTCCGCCGCCGAAGGCAGCGTGCGCCTGCTGCGGAATGACATGTTGTCGCTGCGCTTGGCCTGCACCAACAGGCTCATACCACGTTTGGAGTAGCTTGCCGACAGCATCGCGACATAGCCTTTTCTATATATGTAATCGTTGTCGATAGACGGGTCTTGGGTCTTCTGCGCATACTCGGCCAGCACGTTCCATCCGCCTTTTTGCAGGCGCAGGCGCAGGTCGTAGGCGTTCACGTTGGTCGGGAAGTTGAGTTTGTGCGTCGGGTCGACCATCAGTTCTTCCTGTTTCTCGTGCTTGTTCACGAACGACGCGCCGAATGTCAGGTAAGTGCCGTTGCGCTGCATCGTCTCAGACCATTGGTCGATGTTAAGTTCCACGTCGCCTCCGGTGATCCATGAATCGTTCAAGTCCCAGTATCTGCGCTGCTTACCTGTGAGCGCTTTCACCGTCACGCCCTTGAAAGGCTTGTATGTTATGCGTCCGCCGAGCAGCGAGTTGTCTATTCCGAGGCTGCGTTCCTCGTATGTGCGGAGAATAAATCCCGAGCCGAACTGCTCGTAATAGTTTCCGAGTGTCAGCTCCACGTTCTTGTAGTGTCCTTTTACGTAGATGTATGGCACGCCCCAACCTTTGTAGTCCGGTTCGAAACCCGGCAGCGGGTGCTCCAGATATTCGAGTCGTGCGCCGGCATCCACATATTTGCTCGTCAGGTTAAGTTCCGCAAATGTGTTTGTCAGTCCCCATTCGCTGTAATCCTCCGTTCCTATCTTGCTGTCGCTCTGCGGTATCAGCACGTCGCTCTGTATGCTTCCGTTCAGTCGCACGGCAGGTTCTTTCTCGTCCTCGGTCTGGGCTGTCGCTGTGCCTGCCGCCATTAAGGCGAGCAGTGCAGGCAGTATGTTTGTTTTATGGTTGAACACGAAAATGTACTTTAAATGTTTATTTTATCAGTCCGCGTACTTTCTCTATCAGTTCCGCCTCGGCTCCTTCGGTATATCCGTTGTGCTTGTATACGATATTCCCCTTGCCGTCCACTATGAGCACGTAGGGAATCATCTGTATGCCGAGGGCGCGCTTGAAGTCGCTGTTAGGGTCGAGCAGCACCTCGTATTCCCATCCGTTGCTGTCAACAAGTGGTTTTACTTTGTTGATATTCTGTGCCTGGTCTATGCTCACTGCGATTACTTTCACTCCTGTCTCTTCCTGCCATTCGTCATAAACCTCGCTGATAGCTGTAAGCTCACGGTTGCAAGGCTTGCACCAAGTGGCGAAAAACGAGATGATAAACGGCTTGCCGCCATTAGACAGCGTGTCTGTATTGACGGTCTTTCCGGTAATGTCTTTCAGCGTCACTGCCGGCAGTTGGGCTTTGATTTCCGCTGCAAGGCATGCGAGAACCAACAGGAATATGATTTTTATTTTTGTCATGATGATGATATAATAATGTATTAATACTTCTCATGTGTGAGTTTGCTATACTCGTGTCGTATGCTATCCGATGACTGCAACCATGCAAAATTAATCATTTTTTTCAATTGGCACAAATGAAATATAAAAATATGTATGTTTTAAATTGTAATTTGATGCAAAACAATCTATATTCGGTTGATTTTGGTTTTAAAATGTATTTAAATGCAAATGTTTGTTGACGATTTGCACCTCGGTTTTGTATTTGTTTGAAAATATTCTTCAATTTATTGCCAAAAAGTTTGGTGGAATGAAAAAAAAGATATACCTTTGCACCCGCAAACAAAGAAAGACTGGTGCGTTAGTTCAGTTGGTTAGAATACATGCCTGTCACGCATGGGGTCACGGGTTCGAGTCCCGTACGCACCGCTCAGAAATACAACTGATACAAACATGACGAAAGTTATATCCTCAGAGCGAATGCTTTGAGGATATTCTTTTATTGTCTGTTACGGAATTTTCGGCTCAGCGGATTTTCTGGGCTGGCATCTTTCGGCTCAACGGAAATTATTTGTCAATTAACATAACATGCCCACAGGTTTTTTAGGACTGGCCCATTATTTGTCGGGATTTATGTGAGATGGGGACTGCTGTCCCTTGGTTTCTGGCATGTCTGCATCGCGGAGTTTGCCGACTGTTGATATTATGGCAACTTGCGACGATTTTATCCTGCTTTTTGTATATTAGGGCTGATATTATAAAAAGAAAATCCTTTGTTTGGTCACCTCGAAGAAAGTGACTAATTTTGCGGGTGATATTGCGTTTAAACAACACTATTATGATATACAGACAGACGATGAAAAGGAATTTCTACACCGGCCTGTTGGCTTTGTTTTGCGTGTTTCTGACGGTCGGTTGCCAGGATGACGAGACTATCTGTTACGTGAACGGGGATTTCTTCAACCAAGAACTTCCACTCGTGATTACCGAGGCAGATTACAATACGGACAATACATATTACATGCTGAACGACGACGAATCGCCGGATGTATACTTTGATTCCGGACAGCGGAGTTTCAATGTCAGCGAGCCGTTGCAGATAGAGATGGGCGACGACCATGACTTGAGGCTTCGTTTTTACAGTCCCAGGGCACTCCGTAACGTGACGGTATGGGCAAAGATAGACGGGTATGATGAGGAGTTCAGGATGATGGATATCAGTAAGGTGATGCCTTTCCAGCAGCTTACGGTCCGTATACCCTTTGCCGTGAAGAACCTCACTGCGTATACCCGCTCGGGAAAGAAAATACGCATCATGGCAAACCCGTATCTGACAAGAGAGAACATATCTTTTTCGATAGAGAGTGACGACCCCTACTGGAAGCGTCTGCAATCAATACGCTGCAAGTGGCGCATCGCCTTCGGCAGATACAGTGACACTCAGCCGTCATGGCGATACAAGATGAAAGCGTCGCATACTCGTGAGGCGGTGGCTATAGCGTTGAATATGAGCTATATGTTCTCATCTGATAAGTTTGAGAAAGCTCTGCGCGAGTTCGGGCCGCTGCACAGTAACGGTGACAGGAAAGAGATAGACAAGGACGCTCTGCTGAGGAATGTGCTCAATCACCGCGGACTCGTGTTCGGATACACTACCGGAGTGATGGGGCTTGGCGGCGGGACGACTTTCGGTATGCATGAAGTGTGCTATCTCGAACACTATGCCGACGACAAGAGTATCACCGAGACTATATTCCACGAGTTCGCGCATTGCCTGGGATATGGACACGACGGTAACATGACATACGAGCAGACGGGTCCCGGATGGATAACGTTGTGCCACAATATGTATGTGGATCTGTCGTTGAGCAAGGAGCTTCCGGTATACTCGCGGCGTTTCATGCACACCAGGAAGAGCCGTAACAGATATTTCGATGACATCTATGTGCCTTCCCAGTATGTTATCGAAGACCCTGAGCTTGATGCTCTCGACGGCGGACTGTCTCCGTTTCATGACGATATGTCAGACCGTGGAGGGGATGACGGCAAGCCCGTGGCGTTCAGGTTGGACTATGATGATGTGCCTCTTGCCACGCCCGCCACTTTCCGTCCGAAAGACGTGTATGTATATGGAGACACTGTATATGTGGTGAATGACGCGGACAATAATTACAGTGTTGAGATATTCAGTATCGCTTCGGGTCGCAAAAAGCATATCGGCAGTATCAGGCAATGGGCGAGAGATGAGGCCGGCACGGAGATAACAGAGACATTCACAGGCCGGCCGAACGGCGTGACACGTGCCAACGGCAAGATATATGTGACCCATGAGGGTAGTAGGACCGAGATTTTCAATGCCTCGGATCATAAGTTTTTCACACATGTAGGTAACGGCAAATGGGGTACGGGAGCTTATCAGACGGTTCATGCTTTCGATGTGATTGCAGACAAAGGACTTGTCTTCATACGTGACAAGAGGTCTCTTGTGGGTGTGGAAGAGCGGATTCTGGAGGCAGGAAAAGCCCCGGTGATATATACACGCTCACCGAACATGGGTGAGGCGGGAGGCACTTACGGTCTTGCTGTAGATCGGCACACGGGTTTGATATACTCCACTCATCCGTCAAGGCGGATAGACATATTCATACCGGCTGACTTGCGTGAAGGTATCTCTTTTAAGCATGCCAACCAGCTGGCATATAAGAACAGGCCGTATGCGCTTGATTTCCATGAAGGCAGGATGTTCGTAAGTTCAGACGGAGAAGAGAAGTTCTGCGAGGCGGACCCTGAGACTGGCGACATAATCAGGGACTACACCATCATCGGTGATATAACCTTGCGGTCGCCCGAGAAGTTTTGCATACGCCGCAACACCCTGTTTATGGTAGACAGGACGAGCGACGGGCCGTGCGTGTATGCCATTCCGATGGGTGAATTGAAATGAAAATATGTAATGTGAAGATATGTTTTGTTGAAAATGAAAATACATTCGTATATATTGTTGTTGGCGCTTGGTGTGCTGGCGGCGCGATGCGGTGATGATGAGACCGTGGAGTTCGGCGGCCGGTTGCCCGGTTCGGAAGACGGAGGGTATGAGAGCCACTGGTATTACTCTTACGAGGCGGCACGGCTGATAGATGCCGAAAGCCTCGGAATGAGCGCTTCCGAGAACTTTGTCCCCTATACGGTGGCTCATTCGGGCGACACGGTTTTCATAGCCAACACGGGAAGTGATGGCAATAGTCTGCTGCTGTTTGATGACAATAAAGGCAAGTTGTTGCGCACGGTGAAGTCATGGACGATTGGCAATAAGACCGAAGCGTTCGGCAGTCAGATAGAGGCCATCATACCGTCCGGTGACCGTTTGTATGTCGCGGAGCGTCAGTCGCTCATTCATGTCTTTCATCTTCCCGACATGGCTTATGTCACTTGTATAGGCAACGGCACATGGAGCGGCCCGGTGTTTCAGGCCCAGGCGCTTGCCGTGAAGGACAGCCTGATATTTGCCCGAGACAAAAACGGGATGATAAGTATCTACAGGGAATCTGACGTGACGAAGGAAAACTATCGGAATGTAAATCGTTATCGCCGTGCAGGCAACAACGGGAGTCCGGGGAATAACGGTTTTGCGGCACATTGCATGTTGCCGGATACAGCCGGGCATATTCTGCTCACTGACTATGAGGGCAGGAAAATACGTGTGCTTGATCCGTCGTTGGTGAGTGGTGATATGGCCGACGGAGCGTCGATAGACGTGGACAGTCTGTCGATGTCGCTTGATTTTAAGCCAAAGACATTGGCGTTCGGTGATGGCCGGATGTATGTCACCGGAGACAATGACGTTGTCAACATATACGACGGTAGGCGGAAAGAACGGGTGAAAAAGCTTAAGACCGTCAAAGGGTACGAATTTTTACAGCCCGCGCGTATTTATTCGCAGAACGACACGGTATTCTGGGTGTCTGATATGCATGGCGGCAGTCGTACGCTTGTGAAAATGATTGTGCATAAGGGGGAGATAAGAGAATAGCCGGCAGTGTTGGTGCGGACGGCTGTAAGTACTTCAAACGGGATTTTGCAAACTATCGCAAAATCCCGTTTGAAGTACTTTTTTTAGCCTTGATGCCGTCTTGGCATAGGTCTTGTTTCTTTGGGGTGTGTTTTATTTGCGGTGTGGTTTATATTTTGTCTGCGTTTGTTCGCCTTGTTTTCATTGTTTGTTATTTGCGTAGTCCGCTTTACTTGCTCATGGGTCACGCCCCTTTTGTGATATATGTTACAGATTGTGTGGTATTGAGGTCATCTCCGGTGTCCGATATACCGATACCTTTTTGTGATGTATCACAATCCTTTTACTTTGGTTGTTCGGCATCGAGCCTGGCCACCGAGCCTGTGGTGGGGTTGAGGATCAGTCTTGTGGAGAATCTTTTGTTGAACAGTTCGCTGCTCAGTAGTTCCGTGTGTCCGAACTGTCCGGCATACAGTTCGAAACTTCCCATCATGTGGTTTCCTTTCGAAATCGTCGCCTTTATCTTTCCGGGAACGTTCACGAATATGCCGTTGTCCTGCTGTTTTCTTTTTCCGGCAGGTTCCACAGGGTCTGCCGCCGGTATGCTGTGCAGGTCTGTCACGCTGATATAATAGGGTGTTCCAGACAGATCATCCTTGTCGACGATACCGAGTCTGCGTGAAAGGCGGAACAAAACCTCTTTGCTTATCTCCTTGTCAGGACATACGATGAAGACGTGCTCGGTGGTGTCTTTCTCTGTCGTTCCGGCAAATAGGCTTGTCAGAGCCTTGTCTTGTGTGTCAAGTTGCTCGAGCATCAGTTTCATCTGTGCTCCGTCTTTCGGCATGAAATCGGCTTGTCCGCGTGTCAGCAGGCTTTTGCTCTCGCGTATGTCGTATATTTCCTGTGCGGTTAGCTGTGCCATCTTGGCCGTGCTTCCGGCAGCGAGAATGTCCTCGTTCATGAACTGTCTCGGGTTTACGGGAGCCTTTTTAGGAGCCGGAACGAATGCCGCCGGCGCCTCTGGTGCCGTTGGCTCGGCGTTGATGGCTGTCAGGGTGCCGTCGTCGGCCAGTCTTATGTTTGTCGCCGAACTTTTCGGGTTCAGTTTGATGGAATAGCATTTAGATGTGTCGGCCACCCCTACAGATGTCATGTTTATCGTTGTCACCTTATAGTCGACCGTCTTTTCTGTCTCAACGTCTTTCAATCTGAGAAACCTGTCGGCGTATATGCAGAAGTCGCCGGGAGTATAAGTTGTCTTTTCCACCTGCACGACGATGCGCAGGGCCGTCTTTGGCAGGTAGTATACAGCCCCTTCGGGAGTCACTCCCGGTTTGTATTTGCTTATCGGTGTCTGGGCCATTGCTCCGCAACAGATGGCGAGCAATGCGGCCGTCAATATCTTTCTCATGTCCTTATGGGTGGTATGTCGTTTGCTTTATCAGTCGTTCAATCTCTTGAAAGCCTTCGGCAGACACTCTATTATGTCGCCGGCCACGAGGCTTTCCATTCCTTTCTTTTCGGCTGCGATGTCTCCCGCAAGTCCGTGAAGGTACATGCCCACGATACAGGCATCGGCCTGTTTGTATCCTCTTGCGAGCAGTGCGGTGATTATTCCTGTGAGCACGTCGCCGCTGCCGGCTGTTGCCATGCCTGCGTTGCCCGTAGGGTTGAACATCACGTGGCCGTCAGGCATGCACAGTGCGGAGTATCGTCCCTTTATGATTATGAAAGCGCTTAGTCTCTCCGCCAGCGAGCATGCTTTCGACAGGCGCTCATAGCTGTCCGACGAATGGCTCTCCAGTCTGTCGAACTCCTTGGGGTGCGGTGTCATTATTATGCCTTTTGGCAGTTGTTGAAGCCAGGCCCTGCGGTTGGATAGGATGTTTATCGCGTCGGCATCCGCCACTATCGGGCATTGTGTGCGCCTCAGTTGGGCTATCAGTGCTATGGCCGTGGTCTCGCTTGTGCCCAGTCCCGGGCCGATGCCGAGTGCGTTATAGTCTTCCGTGTCTACCGGCTCTGTAAATACAGTGCTGTCGGAGTCAAGTTGCACCACAGCCTCAGGCACGGCTATTTGCAGTATGTCGTTGTTGTGTTTCGGCGAATGCACCGTCACCTTTCCCGCTCCCGCTCTCAGGCATGCCCTGGCTCCGAGCACTGCCGCTCCCGCCATTCCGTAGCTTCCCGCCACGAGCAGTGCGTTGCCCATGTTGCCTTTGTGGGCGAATTCGTTTCTCGTGAGCATGCGTTTGCGCACGTCGCTCTCTTCCGTCACCGTGTACATAGCCTCCATGTTCTTCATACCCTCGCTGCTGATGCGTATGTCAAGCACTTTGAGGCGACCGATAAACTGCTGGTTCTCGGCGAAGAAGAAAGACAGTTTGGGCTGTTGCAGTGTCAGTGTGATGTCTGCCCTGATGATATTTGCCCGCACGTTGTATGTGTTGTCCTCGGCCATCAGTCCCGAGGGCACGTCTATGCTCGCCACCGCGCACGGCGACGCGTTGATGTATTTCACTAACGACGCGAAGCCGCCGGCCAGCGGTTTGTTGAGTCCGGAGCCGAAAAGGCCGTCGATAACAAGCGTATCCGATTTGAGTTGCGGAGGGTCGAATTCCTGTGTTACCTCCGTGAAGTTTTTTATCCGTTTGCTGTCTGCTGTGAGCCTCTCTTTGTTTTCGAGACATTCGGCGGTCAGTCTGCCGGAGATGTTAAACAGATAGACCGACACCTCATAGCCTTTCTCGGCGAGCAGGCGGGCCGTGGCGAGGGCATCGCCGCCGTTGTTTCCCGGGCCTGCGAACACCACCACCGGAGTGGTATTGTCACGGTAGTCGGCAATGGCGCGGGTAAGTGCCTGCGCCGCCCGCTCCATGAGGTCGAGGGGTTTTATAGGTTCGTGCTCTATCGTATACTTGTCAAGCTCGCTAATCTGAGCGCTTGTAAAAATCTTCATACGTGCAAAAATACAAAATTAATGGTAATAGTTACAATTCTTTGACGGATTTTTAGTAATTTTGTCGCAAAATTAAAGAAAACGTACCTATGAGTATTGTCAGAATAAAGGATAAACAGTTTGAGACTTCCATTCCGGAGGCCGAGATAAAACAGCGTGTCAAGGCCGTGGCGGAGCGCATAAACCGCGACATGGCAGGCAAGAACCCACTGTTGCTCGCCGTTCTCAACGGCTCGTTCGTGTTTGCTGCCGACCTCATGCGCGAGATAACCATTCCATGTGAGATCTCTTTCGTCAAACTGGCGTCGTACCAGGGAACCACATCTACCGGTACCATCAAGGAAGTGATCGGTATCAATGAAGACCTTACAGGTCGCACGGTGATAATCGTAGAGGACATAGTGGAGAGCGGACTGACCATCAAGCGGATGATAGAGAGCCTCGGCACGCGCAATCCGGAATCGGTGCATATCTGCACGTTGCTGCTCAAACCCGAGCGGCTTAAAACCCCGCTCGATATCGAGTACGTGGCTTTCGAGATACCGAACGACTTTATTCTCGGCTACGGGCTCGACTACGATCAGCAGGGGCGCCAGTTGCGCGACATCTACACACTGAAGTCCGAATGACGAAGACGGCTTGGCCGCAAGGTAAGAGAAGTATTAATTTTTAGGATAAAATGAAGAATATAGTGATATTCGGTGCTCCCGGTTCAGGCAAGGGAACACAGAGTGACTTGATGATCGGGAAGTATGGCTTCGGCCATATCTCTACCGGCGACGTGCTGCGTGCCGAGATCAAGGGCGAGACGGAGCTGGGAAAGGTGGCAAAGTCGTTTATAGACAAAGGTCAGCTCATTCCCGATGAGTTGATGATAGACATTCTCGCCAAAGTTTACGACAGCTACGGCAAAGACCATAAGGGAATAATCTTCGATGGTTTTCCCCGTACCATTCCGCAGGCCGAGGCACTGAAAAAGATGCTCGATGAGCGCGGGCACGGCATAGCGGCCATGATAGAGCTTGATGTTCCGGAAGACGAACTGATGGCCCGACTGATAAAGCGCGGCATGGAGAGCGGCCGTTCCGATGATAACGCCGAGACGATAAAGAAGCGTCTTGATGTGTATCACAACCAGACGGCACCGCTGATAGACTGGTATAAGGGCGAGAACCTCCACAATCACATAGACGGTCTTGGTGCCCTCGACCGTATCTTCGCCGACATCAGCAAGGTGATAGATGGTGTTGGGGCGTGAACACCTGATGGTTTTAATGGCAGATATTATTATATTGAAGAGTCGCGGTAGATGATTTCCGCGACTCTTTTTTTTGATGTATAGCGAAGTGTATCGTAATGATGCTTGCTTTCCGATGATTTTTGTTGTAAATTTGTTGTCGGCCGAATTTGGCTTAAACACGAAGAGTATGATAAATAATTACAAAATGATTGGAAGTGATAAAGTTGGTATATGTTCGAAACGCATATTTATGCAATCTTTCTATACCGTGAAATTTGATAAATTTGAAATCGCAGGCTGTCTTCCGTAGGAGAACGGCCGTTTTCGCACATACCGATGTGCCCGTCATTGCCGGTGTCTTACCGCGTTGACGGGCACTATATGTATGGTGATGTCCGTCATAGAGGCTCCCGATGCTCTGCATCGGGAGCCTCGTTGCGTTATAACGGGTATCTTATTGCATTGCATTTAGACGCTAAACGGAATGCAACCAGTATCTAAACGCAATGCAATAAGATACCCGTTGCAATAATACGGTGTTCCGGATGTTGAGAATCGGGTGCCGGCCGGTCGGGAACAGGGATATATCAAAAAATCAAGGCGGTTTTGGCTGTTTTACAATTTCTTTTTGTATAAATATACAGTTGGTGAAGATTGCGGTATGTTTGATTTTTATTTACAATATATAAAATCGGCACCCCGACTTTTTATGCCATGAAAAGTCGGGGAGCCGATTTTGTGAAGCAACAGTGCGTTTGCCAGTCATGTTTTTCTGCCTGTCTTTGTACTGTGCGCTATGCACGGGATTGCCGTATGGATAAGTATCCATATGATAATTATTTCAGGAAGTATATCTTTTGTTTTTTTGGTTTTCATGACTTATCCGGGTTTTGTTTTTGCTGTTATTTTAAGGATGTTAAGAATCATGTGATATGCCACAGAGCCGGTAATCACGATGTGTAGGAGTATTATTATGATACCTCTTCTCGGCATGCTTACCGATGGCAAAGTCAGTGAAATGTTTTATTTATAGGATGTTTTCGGCACTGTTATTTTTATAAACGAAAAATAATACTGTTGCTCGTAGGTGTAATAGGCGTCCCGTAGCTTAATTGCCTTGTTTTGGCCGTATTCTCGTTTTAAATTCGTATCTTTGCACATTATTTACACATTATTATAATAAAAATGGCAGAATCCAATTTCGTAGATTACGTTAAGATATATTGCCGCTCAGGCAAGGGCGGCCGTGGCTCCATGCACCTGCGTCATGTTAAATACCAGCCGAATGGCGGGCCGGACGGCGGCGACGGCGGTAACGGCGGCAGTGTGTATCTGCGCGGTAACCATAATTACTGGACATTGCTCCATCTGAAATACGAACGGCACGTGCGTGCGGAACATGGCGGCAACGGCGGGCGCGACAAGTGTCATGGCACAAATGGAAAAGACGTGTATATCGATGTCCCTTGCGGCACGGTGGTGTATAATGCCGAGACAGGAAAATATATCTGCGACGTGGCCTACGACGGACAGGAGGTGCTGCTGCTCAAGGGCGGCCGCGGCGGGCTTGGTAATTTCCAGTTTCGTTCGGCCACCAATCAGGCGCCGCGTTATGCCCAGCCGGGCGAGCCGATGCAGGAGCTTACGATAGTGCTCGAGTTGAAACTTCTTGCCGATGTCGGTCTGGTGGGATTCCCGAATGCCGGCAAGTCAACGTTGCTCTCATCGCTGTCGAGTGCGCGTCCGAAGATAGCCAACTATCCGTTCACCACGCTCGAGCCGTCGCTCGGGATAGTGGAATATCGTGACCGTCAGTCGTTTGTGATGGCAGACATCCCCGGAATCATAGAGGGGGCGAGCGAGGGCAGGGGACTCGGATTGCGGTTCCTGAGACATATAGAGCGCAACTCGTTGCTGCTCTTCATGGTGCCCGGCGATACGGACGATATAAAGAAGGAATATGAGATACTGCTCAACGAACTGAGAAATTTCAATCCCGAGATGCTTGACAAGCACAGGGTGCTGGCAGTGACAAAGAGCGATCTGCTCGACGACGAGCTGATAGAAATGCTCCGCGAGACACTGCCCGATGATGTGCCCGTGGTTTTCATTTCGTCTGTGGCCGGAATAGGGCTCAACGAATTGAAAGATACACTGTGGCGTGAGCTTAACAGCGAGAGCAACAAGTTGCAAGGTATCATCACAAGCGATAATATAGTGCATCGTGACAAGGACATGACCCGCTTCTCGGCGGAGCTGTCGGCAGAGGGCGAGGATGATGATATCGAATATATAGACGACGTGGAAGACTGTATAGAAGACCTCGACGACTTCGAGTACGAGGAGGAAGAGGATGAGTAGTCCTGTGCTCAGGTACTATGAGATGGGGCATGGCGTGACAGCTTTCAGCAGTACGCGGCATGGTGGATGCGGCAAAGGCACTTACGGCTCTTTCAACGTGAACAAATATTGCGGTGACGAGCCTGCGGCCGTGGCCGAAAACCGGCGGATGCTGTGCGCGGAGCTTGGCATCGGCACCGACAATCTCGTTGTTCCGCATCAGACACACGGCACCGCTGTGCGCCGGATTGCAGCCGGGTTCGTATCGTTGTCTGCCGATATGAGGGACATGTTGCTTGAAGGCGTCGATGCGGTGATGACCGATGTGAAAGGTATGTGTGTGGGAGTGTCTACGGCCGACTGCATACCGATACTGCTTTATGATGCCCGTCATGGAGCCTGTTGTGCCGTTCATGCCGGTTGGCGTGGTACGGTGGCACGTATTGTGGAACGGGCTGTTGACGAAATGGCGGCTCACTACGGTACGCAAGCCGAAATGTTGACAGTCGTCATAGGCCCGGGCATATCGCAGGAGGCTTTCGAGGTGGGTGATGAGGTATATGAAGCGTTCGACCGTGAGGGTTTCACGATGGGGCGCATTGCCCGCAGATACGACAAGTGGCATATCGATTTGTGGGAGTGCAACCGTATTCAACTGATTTCAAAAGGTGTCAATCCCGATAAGATATTCATCGACGGTACGTGCACTTACAAGAACTGCGGCGAGTTTTTCTCGGCTCGCCGTCTCGGAACTGGATCGGGGCGCATATTCACGGGGATAATGATGAAATGACTACTGACGAAACAATAAATATAAACCGATGGTTGGACTTAGAAAGATATTACTGTCAACAGTGCTTGTCGCAGCCATGACAGCGGCGGCGAAAGATGAGTTTACAATGCTCGAGCAGCAGCAGATAAGCATAGAGACACCCGGATTGTTTGCTGGTTCGGCCGCTTTCTCGGTGGATTTCGCCGGTCTGCGCCCTGCGGAATACTGTTTTCCGCTGCCTGTGGGCAAGGCAAAGGCGGTGAAAGACAATTGGCTTGAGATAACCACGGCTCACGGAGACGCGGTCAAGGCGATGTTCTCCGGAACGGTGCGAATGTCCAAAAAGCATCAGACACTTGGCAATGTTATCGTCATCAGGCACGAAAACGGACTGGAGACGGTATACGGATACAATGCGCAGAACCTTGTGAAGGTTGGCGATGGAGTGAAAGCCGGACAGACGGTGGCCATTGTCGGAGGCGATAAGGGACGTGTGTTTTGCATGTTCTCTGTGATGGTCAATGGCGGAAGGATAAATCCGGCCACGCTCATCGGTATTAATTCGCATCGCCTGCTGCGGCAGACGGTGATGTTCAAGAAGACCGCTTTCAATGTGGATCTCAGTGTGGTGACACCCGATAAACTGGGAGATAAAGCACTATCGGCTGCCGGTAAGGCAGGCGATATGGGCACCAATCCGTTTGCGGGCGGCAATAAGTTCTCGCTGAATTTGGCAAATCTTGATGCCGGAGAGTGGTGCTATCCGTTGGCTGGGGCAAAGGTGATAAGTGCGTTTGGTCGTCGTGGAGGCCGCCGGCATACCGGTGTTGATATCAAGACCCGGCCTAACGATAATATCCTGGCTGCTTTTGACGGTGTTGTGACTATGTCACAGACGTATAGCGGATACGGAAAGTGTATAAAAATACGCCATAGAAGTGGTATCGAGACACTGTACAGTCATAATTCCAAGAACCTTGTGAAAGTGGGTGATATAGTGAAAGCCGGTCAGGTGATAGCCCTTGTGGGACGTACCGGCCGCGCCACGACGGAGCATCTGCATTTCGAATGTCGTATAAACGGCCAGCCGTTTGACCCCGGAAAGATTTTCAATCATGCCACACATTCGTTGAAAATGGATGTGCTTACGTTCACGAAAAAGGGAAGTAGCGTGTCTATAACATCCGGAAAAAATTATATCGCAAAAGGGAAGTGATGCTGTTTTCTCATCGGTTGCCGGCGGTGGAAGTGTGATGGCTTTGTGTTTCCGGCTTTTTTTGCTATGTATCGTGGTGCGTTCAATGTTAATTAGCTGTATAATGAAAAACCAGGCTCGTCAATCATTGGCGAGCCTGGTTTTATTATGATTACCTGTTTGTTTTCCTTAATATCGTCTGTCTGTTGTCTTTTAAATACAGGGTTATTGTCTTTTTGTTATTGACATATTGTTATTTATAACCACGCTTGTTGGTTTTCTTGCTTCAGCTTTGTTTCTATCGGATAGCGTATTATACCGTCAGTTGTATTTCAATATCTGTCCGGGCATGAGGCGTATTCTCTTGCCTATCCTGTTCAGTTTGCACAGCGCATCGACCGTGGTGCCGCGTTTACGGGCAATTGAAGATAGAGTCTCGCCGGAGCGGACTTTGTGGAAGCGCACGTCTGTAGCGTAAGAGGCAGCTGGTGCCGCTGTTGCCAACTCAATGTCTTCGTTGTCTTTATCGCTGTTGCCTGTTGATTTTCCACCCACTCCGCGCAGACGGTTGGCTATAGCCGACTCACCCTCGTATGTGTCGCGACGGAACATATAGTTGTCGTTCACAACGTCTTGGTTTCTGAAATCGAACATTATTGCCGGATTGAGAGCCACTCCGCAGAGGCGTGTCTCGAAATGCAGGTGCGAACCAGTGCTTCGTCCGGTGTTTCCACCGAGGCCTATCGGGTCGCCTGCTTTGACCTCATCGTTCTCTGTCACGAGATGTTTGGACATGTGTCCGTATATTGTCTCAAGGCCGTTGTAGTGGCGGATTACCACATATTTGCCATATCCGCGTGCCTCGTATCTTACAATTCTTACTTTTCCGCTGAATGCCGCACGTATAGTGTCGCCGATATATACTTTCACGTCGATGCCTTTGTGTTGACGGCCCCAACGGTGTCCGAAGTTGGAAGTGACGACTCTGCTGGTTGTCGGCATGCAGAATCCGCGGAGATTGATATTGAATGAGTCGGGCAGTGCGGTAGCTTTATGTGCGTAGCGGTTGTCCCATTCGTTGTAAAGATCGGCCGACGGAGATTCCAATTGCTCGTTCTGTATGAGTCTGCTCAATGCGACAGAGTCTACGGCTTTCATCTTTTTGTCTATCGGTGCCTGCTTTGCAAGCAAATCCTGAGCCACCGACGGTATGGCGCTTAATGATAAGCACGCGGCAATGGCAACAGTTCTAATCTTATTCAGTATCATAAATTGTTTCAGTCAAAAAAATAAAAAATGCGTTTTGGTTAAGTAGCATGGCACAGAATAATTCATAATCCAATTACAATATGCCAATGACTGTTCGTAATATGAACGTTGCAAAGATAGCAAATATTTTATAATTATGTGCCATATTAACACAAATTGTGTGTTAATTAACACTTAAATCTTAATAAAAGGGCTTGATTTATAATTAATTGACTGATAGCGGTATGTGGTTGTTGGATGATCGGAAGCCTTTTTCACTGTATTGTCATGATATCGCGGCCCAGTTTATTTCTGTCTTGCGCAGTTCTTTCAACCTGTTCCACAGCGTTGCGTATTTCGGTTGTATGCATTCAGGGTCATTTTCAATTATGTCTTGTGCCTCGTCTCTTGCCATCTGCACAATCTGTCCGTCCCGTGCTATGTCCGCAATTTTCAGGTCGAAGGCCATTCCGCTCTGTTGTGTGCCTTCAAGGTCGCCCGGGCCGCGTAGTTTCAAGTCGGCCTCGGCTATGCGGAATCCGTCGCATGTGTCGCACATAATATCAATGCGCTTACGAGTATCATCGCTCATTTTGATGGATGTCACGAGGATGCAGAACGACTGTTCGGCTCCGCGGCCCACTCTGCCGCGCAACTGGTGCAACTGGGACAGGCCGAAACGCTGTGCGTCGAAGATTACCATTACTGATGCGTTGGGCACGTTTACGCCTACTTCTATCACTGTGGTGGCTACCAGTATCTGTGTCTCGCCGCTTACAAACTTGCGCATTTCCTCTTCTTTCTCTTTCGGTTTCATGCGCCCGTGAACTTTGCTTAACCGGTATTCGGGAAACACCTGGCAAAGCGTATCATATCCTGTCTCAAGGTTTTTGAGGTCGCTCTTCTCGCTTTCTTCTATCAGCGGGAATACGATATACACCTGTCGGCCAGCGTTTATCTGTCTGCGTATGCCGTTGTAGAGGCTTGCCATTCTTGTGTCTGGAATATTGGTTGTCACCACCGGTTTTCTGCCGGGCGGCAATTCGTCTATCACGCTCACGTCCAGGTCGCCATAGAGGGTCATCGCCAGTGTTCGGGGAATGGGGGTGGCGGTCATCACGAGAACGTGCGGCGGTCTCTCGCTCTTGCCCCACAGCCTTGCTCGCTGTGCCACGCCGAAGCGGTGTTGCTCGTCCACCACAACGATGCCGAGGCGCGAGAACCTCACGGTGTCTTCTATCACGGCGTGTGTTCCCACGAGAATTTTTATCTCTCCCGACAGCAATCCTTCAAGTACCCCTTGCCGGCGTTTGCCTTTCACTATCCCGGTGAGCAGTTCCACGCGTATATCCATGTCGCCTATAAACTCGCCGATGGTGGCGAGATGCTGTTCGGCGAGTATCTCGGTAGGGGCCATTATGCATGCTTGGAAGCCGTTGTCGAGCGCTATCAGCATGGCCATCAGCGCCACGAGTGTTTTCCCCGAGCCTACATCGCCTTGCAGAAGGCGGTTCATCTGCCGTCCCGAGTTCATGTCGCTCCTTATCTCACGCACTACTCTTTTCTGCGCTTCGGTGAGCGGGAAGGGCAGGTTGTTGCGGTAAAAGCCGTTGAACAGTTCACCCACGCGGGCGAAATTGTATCCACGATACTTGCGCCTGTGGTCGCTGGCATACCTTACGATATTCAATTGCACATAGAAAAGCTCCTCGAATTTGAGTCTCAGTCGGGCACGTTCGAGTTCCTGTGCGTTTTTGGGATAGTGTACGGCGCGCAGCGCTTCGTCTCTCGACATCAGGTGATGTTTGGCCGTGATGAAGTCGGGCAGAGTCTCTTTTATCGGTGTGCTGATGCGTTCGAGCATGCTTTTGGTGAGCCGTTCGAGCGTGCGCGACGTTATTCCGCTCTTCTTCATCTTCTCCGTCGTGGAGTAATAGGGCTGCAATCCCATGCCTTGCAGCTCCATGCCGTCGGCCGGATCGATTTCCGGGTGAACCACGTTGACACGTCCGTTGAATACTGTCGGTTTTCCGAAGACAATATACTCGGTACCTATCTTATATGTCTTCTTTGCGTATTTTCCTCCGTTAAACCACGTCAGGTCCATTATTCCGGTGCCATCGCTGAAGTGGGCCACCACCCGTTCTTTACGGGGTCCCATCTCGAATGTCTCGAAACTCAGTATGCGTCCACGTATCTGGACGAACGGCATGTCGCCTGTCAGTTCCTTGACCGTATACAGCCGGCTGCGGTCGACATACTTATAAGGAAAGTACATCAGCATGTCGCCGAACGAGGCGATGCCCAGTTCGGTGCCCAGTATTTTCTTCCTGCTCGGTCCCACGCCGGGCAGGAACTGTATGTCTTGGCTCAATATGTCGGTCATGGTGTCGTTTCAGCGGGCGAGCGCCTCGGCCACTTTCAGGTCGAAAGGCGTCGTTATCTTTATGTTTTCCCTGTTTCCGTCAACGAGTGTTATGGCGTGTCCCATGCTTTCCGCCACCGAGGCGTCGTCTGTGAAAGCCCCGGTGTATTCCTGCCGGTATGCGTTTTTCAGCAGGCCGATGTCGAATGCCTGCGGTGTCTGCACCAGTTTGTAGGCGTCTCTCGGCACCGTGCCTTCACTTACGTGGCGCAAGGTCTCCACCACAGGTATAACCGGCACCGCCGTCCCCGTGTTCCTTGCCGTGTCGTAGCAGCGGCGTATGACCTCGATAGAGGGAAAGGGGCGTACTCCGTCGTGCACACCAACCACTCCGTTCGCATTGTCGGGAATGGCCGACAGACCGTTTTTCACTGAGTGAAACCGTGTCGCCCCGCCCTTTACTATGATATGCGGTATGTCAAACGAATGTTTTTCGCACAGTCCGTGCCAGTAGTCCTGCTGATCCTCGGGCAGCACGAGTATTACGCCCATGTCGCCGTCGTAGTCGTGAAAACGCCTTATGGTGCGCATTAGCACGGGTATCCCGCCGACAGGCAGAAACTGTTTGGGCATGTCGCTTCCCATGCGCAGTCCCTTACCACCGGCCACTATTATGACGTAATCTCCCATTTTGTCTGCCTTTTGTTCGTGATATATGCTTTATGTATGTCTTGCCTGCTGTTCTGTGAAGCTGTAGGGCTGATAACGTTATGTTGTCATTTGCCTGCGGCAATGAGATGCAGATACATCATGCCCTTTGCCACTTCGTGTGCCGTGGCTTCGTCTGTGAGCGTGGCGAGCAGTTCGTAGGCAAACGGGAAAGTGGCGGCAGGGCCTTCGCCTGTCGTTATGTTGCCGTCTGTGGTGAACAGGTCGGCTGTGTATTGAGCGCCTTCGAGATACTTCTCGAATCCCGGGTAGCATGTGGCACGGCGTCCTTTGAGCAGTCCCAGATTGCCGAGCACCATCGGAGCGGCGCATATAGCGGCTATTTTTCCGCCTTTCCTGTCCTGTTCCAGCAGTGCGTCGCGCACTCCCTTGTGGTCGTTGAGGTTGGTCGCTCCGGGCATTCCGCCGGGCAATACCAGCATGTCGGCATCGGCGAAGTCGGCCTGTCCGAAGGGCATGTCGGCCATTACGGTCACCCCGTGCGCCGTGTTTACGGCCGTGCCGTTTTTTATACTCACTGTTTTCACGTCCACGCCCCCGCGCCGCAGTATGTCTACGGTAGCCAGTGCTTCGACATCTTCAAATCCGTCTGCGAGGAATACATATACTTTTGCCATGATGATATTGTTTTGTTGATTATTCTATACATGCGAGATAAAGCCCGATCGTGTCTTTGAGGCCCATGTACAGGGCATCGCAGATAAGCGCATGGCCTATGCTCACCTCGTCTACCCACGGTATTCGGGCGTGGAAGTAACTTAGGTTTACCAGACTGAGGTCGTGTCCTGCGTTGAGACCGAGACCGGACTTGCGTGCCTCTACCGCCGCTTCGACGAACGGAGCGATGGCCGCTTCCCTGTCGGCGGCATATCCGGCGGCATAAGGCTCGGTGTAGAGTTCCACACGGTCGGTGCCGCATTCCATGGCGTGTGCCACCATCTCTGCGTTCGGATCTACGAATATCGATGTCCGTATGCCCGCTTCCTTAAATCTGCCGATGACGTCGGTGAGAAACGTTTTGTGAGTTTTTGTGTCCCATCCGTGATTTGACGTGAGCTGATCTGCCGCGTCGGGCACGAGCGTGACCTGTGTGGGGCGTGTTTCGAGAACAAGGTTTATATAGCTTTCGGTCGGGTTCCCCTCGATGTTAAGTTCCGTTTTTATCAGCGGGCGTATGTCTCTCACGTCTTGGTAGCGTATGTGTCTCTCGTCCGGTCTCGGGTGCACGGTGATACCCTGCGCTCCGAAAAGCTCACAGTCGAGCGCCACTTTCAGTACATCGGGATTGTTCGCTCCCCGTGCGTTTCGTATTGTGGCAACTTTGTTGATGTTTACGCTTAATTTCGTCATTTATGCAATTAATTTAATTTGTTTTCTTCCGTTTTCGTCAAAATTAAGTAAATTTGCGGAAATATTCATCCGCAAATTTACGAAATGTTTGTCAAATAAAGGCATTGCATTTGGATAAAAGAGATATAAACAAGGATTTTTATGACATCACGAAAACTCAAGTTCGCGATATTCGGCAATACCTACCAGACATGTAAGTCCGCTGCCATACACCATGTGTTGGCCTGTCTGCGCGACGGCGGAGCGGAAGTGCATATAGACAGGGAGTATTATGATTTTCTCTTGGCTTCAGGCATGATTGTTCCTGATGAGGCGGAAGTGTTTGAAGGTGATGACTTCGATGCCTCTTTCGTTATTTCGATGGGGGGCGACGGCACGTTTCTTAAAGCCGCCGGCCGTGTCGGTGACAAGGAAATACCCATTCTCGGTGTCAACATCGGGCGGCTCGGATTTCTTGCCGGTGTCAACCCCGATGAGTTTGCCGTGTGTTTCCGCTCGCTTTTATCCGGCGATTACGATACCGAATGTCGTGAGGTCATAATGGTCGATACCGATGGAGAGCCGTTTCCCGGATGTTGCCGTGCGCTGAACGACGTGGCGATATTGAAGCGCGACAATGCCTCGATGATTTCTGTCCGCACGATGATAGACGGCGAATACCTTACGACCTTCCGTGCCGACGGCCTTATTGTCAGCACCCCCACCGGCTCCACGGCCTATTCGTTGTCTAACGGCGGTCCGATAATAGTGCCCGGCACGCACGTCTTCTCACTCACGGCGGTGGCACCCCACAGCCTCAATATCCGTCCTATAGTAATACCCGACACATCTACGGTGACACTGACGGTGGAGAGCCGGAGCCACAATTTTCTCGTGGCGGTGGACGGGCGGTCGGAGAAATGCAGCGATGTGACGAGTCTCACCATTCGCAAGGCACCTTATCAGGTGCGGATAGTGAAGCGTGCGGGTTATCGTTATTTCGATACTCTGCGCGAGAAGATGATGTGGGGGATGGACAAAAGGGCATGAATGGACTGCCGGCCGTGATTAGCAATGAAAGATACGCATACGAACAACGATTATAAATGGTTTGAAATAGTATCCTGGCTTTGGCGCGTGTCGCGCGGAAACAGGTTGCAGGCCGTGCTCAATGCCGTGCTCGGACTGCTTGGCGTGGCCGTGAGTCTCGGTTCTGTGTGGGCCGTGCAGCGGGCCATCGACATAGCGGCGGGTTCGCGTTCCGGTGATTTATATATGGCGGTGTCTGTGATGGCCGGTCTCATATTGTGTGATTTTGCTGTCAATATCGGTAGGGTATGGATTAAAAATATACTTGGGGTAAGAGCGCAGAACCGCATGCAGCGTAAGATGCTCGACGGATTGATACGTGCCGAGTGGAGCGGCAGGGAGCGTTTCCACAGCGGTGACGTGATAAACCGTCTTGAACAGGATGTCGGTGCCGTGGTGGTTTTTGTCACCGAGACCATACCCAATGCCATTTCCGTATTGGCGATGTTTGCCGGTGCTTTTGTGTATCTCATGCGTATGGATGCCGTGCTGGCTTTCATCACGGTTGGCATTCTTCCTGTTTTCATTCTTGCCAGCCGTGTATATATGAGTCGCATGAGGCGGTATACCCGAAGTGTGAGAGCGTGTGACAGCCGTGTGCAGAGTATATTGCAGGAGTCGGTGCAGCACAGGATGCTCGTCAAGACGCTCGAATGTGGCGGGGAGATGCTCGGACGCCTCGACGATGGGCATGCCGAATTGCGCTCGCATGTTCGTAAACGTACTGTGTTTTCCGTATATTCCAATTTCGTTCTCAACGCGGGATTTTCGCTTGGATATATCATAGCCTTCCTTTGGAGCGCTGTAAGGCTCTATCACCACACGTTGACTTTCGGCGCCATGACCGCCTTTCTGCAACTTGTGTACCGCATACAGGGGCCGGCGAGGGATATGACCAAGCTCGCTCCGGCTTTTGTGTCGGTGTTCACGGCTGCCGAGCGACTGATGGAACTTGAAGACATACCGCACGAGGTGCAAGGCAGCGGTGTCATGCTCGGCGGGGCGTGCGGTGTCCGGCTTATCGGTGTGAGCTATATTTACGGCGGCAGCGCACGCAGGGTGATAGACAATTTCTCTTTCGACTTCAAGCCCGGCAGTTGTACGGCGATACTCGGCGAGACCGGAGCCGGCAAGACAACACTCATAAGGATGATGCTTGCGCTGATAAGTCCGGGGGAAGGGCTGGCACAGATTTACGACACGGCGGGAAACGTTCATGAGCTGTCGCCACTCACACGGTGCAATTTTGTATACGTGCCGCAAGGGAACACGCTCCTTAGCGGAACCATACGTGACAATCTGCTGCTCGGACGCCCGACGGCTACGGACGACGAGATGAATGCCGTATTGCGGCAGGCTTGTGCCGATTTTGTGTTCGACCTGCCCGACGGTCTTGACACCGTGGCGGCTGAGGCGGGCGGTGGCCTGAGCGAGGGGCAGGCCCAGCGGATAGCGATTGCCAGGGCATTACTGCGTGACCGGTCGGTGTTGCTGTTTGACGAGGCTACGAGTGCGCTCGATCCGGAGACCGAACGTAGGCTGCTGACCAACATATTGAGTGGAAGCGACAAGACTGTGATATTCATCACTCACCGTCAGGCGGTGGTGGACTATTGCGACAGTGTTCTGACGGTTGAGGAGAACAGGTGCGATTGACAGCTGTTCACTATTCGGAAATAATATTATGAAATGTCTTTCACGACCTGTTTGATTTTGTAAAAACCGAGGTCGTAAACGGTCTTTGTCAGTGTGAATATGGTCAGTTGTCTGTCAGCGGTAAAGTGATGATAATACGTGTACCGTCCTTATAGTTCTTGTCTATCGACAGACTGCCGTCGAGTTGTTCGGCTATCTGCCGTGACAATGGGAGGCCGATGCCCAGTCCGCTTTTGAATTCGTCCATTTTGTAGAATAGGTCGAAGACCTTGTTTATTTGATCTTCGGGGATGTACTCACCATGGTTGGCGATGCTTATCACCACGTTTTCCCGTTTATCGTCAAGGCTGCATTCTATTACGACCGCTTCTCCGTTACCGAACTTACAGGCATTGTCAATCATGTTGTCGAGTATGTTTGATATGCCGGCTGCGTTGGTTTTGATTTTCAGATTGTCTTTTACTGATGTATTGAATATAATCTCTGGAGCGTCGGGCTGTTTCTCTCTAAGTCTTGCCACGGCTTTTCGGCAGATATCGTTGCATGGCACAATGTCGTTTTTGCTCATATAGCTTGTGCTCGCTTCCGATGAGATATAAAGAAGATTGTTTATTATTTTGACTATCTGATTCGAGCTGTCGGATATTCTTTTCGCTATGTCGCTCCTTTCTTCATGTGATAACTGGAAGTCGGGCACACTCATGATTTGGGCGAAGCCCGATATGATGTTCAGTGGGGTGCGTATCTCGTGGCTCATGTTGTTTCTTATAGTGTCTTTCATCCGTTCGGCTTCCTGTGCCTTGTCTCTCATCACTTCGAGGTTGCGGTTCTTGCGTGCTATTTTTTTCAGGTATCTGTTCCTGTTTTTTACCACCAGTCCCAGACATACGATTATTACAAATGCCATGGCGGTGATGAGCGTGAGCACCATGTTTGTCATCTTGTCTTTCTCCGCCTTGCTTCTGATTTTGGTTATCTCGATATCGTTTTCAACCTCGTAAAGGTCGTCTATCATCACTTCGTTGCTGACAGAATCCTTGAACTGCATGTATTCTTTAAGCGCGTCGTATGCCGCGGCCAGGTTGCCAGACATCTCGTATATCTTGTTTTTCATCTTGTAGCGGTCTATGTTTGTCATCATATCGGCCTGCTCCAATGCTTTGTCGTACTCGCCGCATGCGGCGTGGTATGCCATCCGTACGTATGTGATGTAAGTCTCGCTGAATTCCGGACCGTACTCTTTTTTCAGGCGCATGTAGTTGTTGTATTCCTTTTTCACCGCCACCTGGTCTTTGTTGAAAAACTCGGCTATGACCTTGAAGCCCACTATGTCGCTGTATTCGTATTTCATCCTTTCCGGATTTATCAGTGAGAGGGCCTTGTTCAGATCTTTGAGTGCCTGCTTGGGATGGTCTTCCATTCTCACGTTGGCCAACTCCTTGTATATCTGTACTTTGAAAAGCGTATCTTTGTCATCGGCCTCTTCAAGTGCCTTTTTCAGATATTTCTCTCCCATCATGATGTTGCCTTGCAGTGAGTATATTATGCCCATCATGTATGTCGCGTTGTGGAGTTCGTCGGAACATTTGCGCCATTTCATGTCTTTCGACATCTCGACGGTTTTTCTCATGGCCTTGAAGAAGTGGTTGAAGTTTATGTCGTATATGATTTCGCTTTGCCATGCGTTGTAGAAGTTGTGCATGTTTCCGCCCGCGAGGCAGTATGCCTTGTATTTGGTTGTGGCATCATAGAAAGCTTCTTTGTCGGTGGTGTTGAAGTATTTGCGCATGTCATCCATCAACTTTTTAGACACAGAGTCGATCTGTTGGTCGCCTGCCGCGGAAGCATGGCCTGCCTTAAATACGCATAAAGGCAATATGACGATTATAAAAAGCCGTCTTAATATCATTGATTTAATATTTCACAAATTGTACATAAGTTCCGCAAAGGTAGCCATTAAATGTCAAAAAACTTTGCGGGGGGGTAAAAATAGCGAAATAAATGTGAAATATTGCAAACAAAAACACGGTGTAATGACTTTAATTTCCGCCATCACCCGTATGCCGGTTTTTGCGTTCAGTGCTTGCGTCTGTTGGCCCGTTGCTCACGGTATTTGGCTTTTTGCCGTGCCGATCCGCTTCCGTGTGCGCCGGTTATATATTTCTTTTTCTTGGCCTTGGTTTTCACTTTGCCGTTGTCTTCGTCTTTTCTGGGGCTGTTTCTGAATACTACGCCGCCACCCGCTATGATCTCGTCTATGTTGTCTCCTATGCTCATTTCTTTTCGGTTTATTCTCTTTTATAATGTACGGGATGTGTCTTACAGTGGTATTGTGAAAATAAAAGATAAGGAGTCGCGGGATTTTCAGCGTACTAACGAATCCTTTATCTCCTTATCTTTTGTAGTTGTTTATCAGTGATGGAAGAGGCGCACGCCCGTGAACGCCATGGCGATGTCGTATTTGTCGCAAGTCTCTATCACGTTGTCGTCACGCACCGAGCCGCCGGCCTGGGCAATGTATTGCACTCCGCTCTTGTGGGCTCGCTCTATGTTGTCTCCGAATGGGAAGAAAGCGTCGCTTCCGAGTGCCACGCCGGTGTTGCGGGCAATCCACTCTTTTTTCTCTTCCATGGTGAGAACCTCGGGCTTCTCCTTGAAGAACATCTGCCATGTGCCCTCGCGCAGCACGTCGTCGTGGTCTTCGCTGATATATACGTCGATAGTATTGTCACGGTCGGCACGGCGTATTTTGTCTGCAAATGGCAGGTTCATTACCTTGGGGTGCTGTCTGAGCCACCATATATCAGCCTTGTTTCCTGCGAGACGCGTGCAGTGTATGCGGCTCTGCTGGCCGGCACCGATGCCTATTGCCTGTCCGTCTTTGACGTAGCACACGGAGTTGCTCTGCGTGTATTTAAGGGTGATGAGGGCAATGATGAGGTCCCGGCGTGCTTCGTCGGTGAATGTTTTGTTTTTTGTGGGGATGTTCTCGAAGAGAGACGGGTCGTTGAGGTCTATCTCGTTGCGTCCCTGTTCGAATGTCACTCCGAACACTTGCTTGCGCTCTATCTGCTCGGGTATGTAGTTGGGGTCGATTTTTATCACGTTATACGTGCCTTTGCGCTTGTCTTTGAGTATCTCGATTGCCTCGGGTGTGTAGTCGGGCGCTATCACTCCGTCGCTCACCTCGCGCTTTATCAGTGTGGCCGTGGCGGCGTCGCAGGTATTGCTCAGGGCCACGAAGTCACCGTAAGAGCTCATGCGGTCCGCTCCTCTGGCACGTGCGTATGCGCATGCTATTGGTGAAAGCTCTTTCACGTCGTCCACGAAATAAATCTTTTTCAGTGTGTCGTCGAGTGGCAGTCCTACGGCTGCTCCGGCGGGAGACACGTGCTTGAACGAGGCTGCGGCGGGCAGTCCGGTTGCGGCTTTCAACTCTTTGACAAGCTGCCAGCTGTTCAATGCGTCGAGAAAGTTGATGTATCCCGGGCGGCCGTTAATCACTTCGAGCGGCAGTTCGCCCTCGGTCATGAATATGCGTGAGGGCTTTTGATTCGGATTACATCCGTACTTCAATTCCAATTCTTTCATAATCAATTATTATTTAGCTGCCGCAAAGTTACTTATTTTATGTGAGATATGCAAAAAGGCTTTCCCGCTTTTCTCTTTATTGTTGTCGTGTTTATTTGCAATGCCTCTCCTTATAAACCCGTGTACTCGCGGCAATGGTGTCTTGTATGCCGTATGCGTAAGTGGCGGCTGCATAAGACAAGGCGTGGCAACCCGTCTTCGGATTGCCACGCCTGATAAATCTTTCCTTGGATAGCGCGCGATATTATTTCGCGATGGCTCTTCTTCTCTCCTTGATGCGTGCTTTCTTACCTGTGAGATTACGCAGGTAGTACAACTTGGCGCGACGAACCTTACCATACTTGTTCACCTCGATGTTGTCGATATTGGGTGACTCGATGGGGAAGATACGCTCCACACCTACCGTTCCCGACATCTTGCGGACGGTGAAACGCTTCTTGTTGCCGTGGCCGGAAATCTTGATTACTACACCGCGGTAGAGCTGTATACGCTCTTTTGAGCCCTCGACGATTTTGTAAGCGACAGTGATTGTGTCACCGGATCTGAATTCCGGGAACTGTTTGCCGGTTGCAAATGCTTCTTCAGCAACTTTAATTAAATCCATTTTCTTCTGATAATTAAATTTGTTCTTGTCGTTCTGGCGCAACATAGCGGGCAACACGTAACTTCCCGTCAGCGATTACGCCGAAAAGCGGGTGCAAAGTTAGTATATTTTATTGGAACGGGCAATTTTGGCGGCTCTTTTTTTGCGTGTTATCCCATTTTTATTAATTTTGCGTCAAAATATTATTGATGATGAACAAGTTTATAATCAAATTGTCGTTGTCCTTTTTTGTCATCACGGCCATGGCGGCGTGTGCGGCAAGTCACTATCATGTGGTGTCGGCGGAACGTACCGTAATACTTATAGACAGTACCTTCGACGCCGCTCCCGATGAAGTTGCCGCCGCTTTTATAGAGCCTTACAGTCAGGTGGTTGACAGCGTGATGCGGCCGGTGGTGGGACACTCGGCACGGTATATGGCTGCCCGGCGTCCGGAAAGCGCATTGTCCAATCTGCTTGCCGACATACTCGTTTGGGCGGCTTCGGGCTATGATGAGAAGCCGGTGATGGGCGTTTATAATGTGGGCGGCATACGGGCTGCTTTGCCAGAGGGGACGGTCACTTATGGAGACGTGCTCGAGATAGCGCCGTTTGAGAACAAGATATGTTTTCTCACTCTTGCCGGCAAAGATTTGTTGCTGTTGTTTGAGAACATCGCCGCGGCCGGAGGTGAGGGTGTCAGCAGTGGGGTTGAACTTGTGATAACACATGACGGACGTCTTGCCGGTGCCAGACTTCATGGCAAGGAAATAGATCCTGCGGCCGATTACCGTATAGCCACCATCGATTATCTGGCCGAGGGAAACGACAAGATGGATGCTTTCCTGGCGAAAAAGGATTTCAATTCGCCTCAGGCCGCAACCAATGATACACGGTATATTATATCCGACTATTTCCGTGCGAAGGAGAAGGAAGGGGTAGTGGTAGACGCAAAGATTGAGGGGCGTGTCACGATAAAGTGACGAAAATTTATTTTTCGGTTTGAATGGCGGCCCAAGACTGTGATGTGTGGCCTTTAATCCGGCAAGGAGCCGTCATGTGGCTGATGATTGATTGACTGCATGTTGGTGGGTGGTTGCCGGCCGATAGGACGTGTTCAGTCGCGGAGTTAATGATAATTGTTATTTATTCAAACAGAAGGCAATGAAAAGATATATATTGACAGCCGTTGTTTGCCTGCTGGCATTGTCGGCGGAAGCACAGAAAAAGCTCGTTGTTTTGCATACGAACGATACTCACAGCACGGTAATGCCGCTGAGCAGGAACCTTAACGATACGATGAAAGCCGGGCGGGGCGGTTATCTGCGGCGGATAGCTATGTTGAAAGAGGAGCGTAAGACCAATCCTGGCCTGTTGTTGTTCGACAGCGGCGATTTCTCTCAGGGCTCACCTTATTATACCATGTATGAGGGTGATGTGGAAGTGGGGCTTATGAACATTATGAAATACGATGCCGTGGCAATAGGCAACCATGAGTTTGATTTCGGGCTTGATAATATGGCACGGCTGTTTCGCAAGGCAGAGTTTCCCATTGTGTGTGCCAATTACGATTTCAGTGGCACCGCCGTGGATGGATTGGTAAAGCCTTACGTCGTGTTGAAGCGTTCGGGACTGCGTATCGGCGTGTTCGGCTTGTCGCCTAAGCTTAGCGGACTTGTGTCGGAAAAGAACTATCCCGGTGTCAGGTACATTGACCCTCGGATTGCGGTGCCACGTGTGGCGGCTATGTTGAAAGGTAAAGAGAAGTGTGATGTGGTGATATGCCTGTCGCATCTGGGTTGGGACTTGAAGCCGGATATGGACGACAGTACGATGATTGCGGCAAGCAGGGATATCGATTTGGTGCTTGGCGGGCACTCGCACAGCTATTTTACGGACTTAGAGTGGGTGCGCGATGCTGCCGGACATAATGTTCCTGTTGACCAAAACGGTAAGCACGGCATATTCATCGGCAGGATAACGATGAGTATCGAGAGTAAAAAATAATAGTGATTGTCTTTTCGCGGTCGGTTTGTACGGCCGTCTTGTGGGGGCTATACGGAATGAACTGACGGTCATTCGAAATAGAAGGTGAGCACGATCATCTTGCTGTGGCCGGCCGTTACCGAGTTCGCATAGGCTTTCATGCCGGTGTCCTGGAGTTCGTTGGCATGGTTTTTGTCGAGTGCGTTGGACAGGCTGTAACAGAATTTCAGTTCCGGTATCAGTTTGAAGAACGGCAGGTAGAAGTCGCATCCGAGTCCAATCTCCACGAAAGTATCGTACCGTTTCAGTCTGATGTAGTCCTGTGCTTTGCCTGTCAGGTTTATCGCCGGACTTATTCCCGCCATTATGTACGGCCTGTGGTTGTTAAATCGCTGTGCGCTGAACTTCAGGTCGATAGGCAACGTGATATACGTGTTCTTCATGTCCTGTGTCACTTCGGTAGGCATGCCGTTATCGTCGAGCCGTGACAGGTTCCTGAACACAAGGTGTTTTGCCCCGAAGTGCATCGTTGGTGTAAAGCGTGCCGACAGATGGTCGTTTATTCTCATCTCGGCGGTGACCCCCACGCTGAATCCCGGATTCCAGTTGTCTGCGTCGCACAGTATCGTCTGTGTTGTCTGCGCGCCGTTCTCTTCCGTTATTATCTGTGGTCCCACGTTCTGGAATTCGATGTCCTGCAAGTGCATTCCCACGAGAATACCGAAGTGAAGCGGCCGCAGGTCTATGTACGGTTTGTTCTGCGCTATGCGCTCCTGTGCCGCCGTGTTTGTACATACGGCCCATATCATGATGATGTACAGTATCCTCTTCATATCATATAAATAACGTGATTTTAATCCACTTATTATATAACGCGCTATTTCGACATTGTATAAATAGACAAAATATCTACCTGTCAGCAGGTATATGTCGAATTAAATTAGTACATTTGCATCCTAAATTATTGGTATTAATTTTATAAAACATTTGTAATTATGGCTTACGTTATTAATGATGATTGTATCGCATGCGGTACATGTATCGATGAGTGTCCCGTAGGAGCTATATCTGAGGGCGATAAGTATTCAATTAATCCCGAGACTTGCACCGAGTGCGGTACTTGCGCCGATGTTTGTCCGTCTGAGGCTATCAGCCTTCCCGCTTAATTGTTTCTTATTATAAAGGAAGTAAAAGACAACGGGACTCATCTTTTGATGGGTCCCGTTGTTCTTTTTTCTTTTATTCCTTTGCCTTTTGTCTTAATTCCGTTGCTTTTAATGCTCGTACCTTAGTCCGTTCGTATTTGGTGTCGCTGTTTTTTTATGTCGGCCATATAGCTTACCGGCTGCATCCGGCTTTTATGCCGTGATGATGTCGCCTGTGTCGCAAGTCAAGTGCCGCCGGCTTGGTATATGCTTCTTTGTCAGATATATTTGGCAATAGTATCCAGGCAGACTTTACTGTTGATAGGCTTCGACAGGAAGTCATCGCATCCGGCGTTCATCGCTGCCAGCCGGTCGTTCTCAAACGCGTTTGCCGTGAGCATGATGATCGGAAGTTCCGGGGTGGCGTCTTTTATGATTCGTGTGGCCTCGAGTCCGTCCATGACCGGCATTTTGAGATCCATCAGTATAAGGTCTATCCCGCCTTTTTCCGATATTTCCACAGCCTCTCTGCCATTGTGTGCCCTCACTATCTGATAATTGCGTTTCAGGATGTATGTCATCAGGATATAGTTGCTCTCGTTGTCTTCCGCGATTAATATCGTCTTCATTGTCTTCCGCTTTTTTTGTTAAAGGACTATTGTTTACTTGATGTTAATATGCAATCGGGCCACATGTTGGCAGACGGATGTCCCGCTATGTGGCCCGTTTGTTTTTATTCTTTTTTCCACAGTTTGCTCATGTCTTCGAGCGTTTTGCCTTTTGTCTCGGGCACAATACGCCATACGAAGAGTGCGGCAAACACACATATCACACCATAGAGTCCATAGGTGAACCAATGACCGAAATCAGGATCGCCGGCGGTCTTCATGTTAAACATGGGTACGAATGTGGAACTTACAATCCAGTTGAATATCCACTGGAAGGCAACGGCTATGGCGACCGCCGCGCCGCGTATGGTGTTCGGGAATATCTCGGCTATCAGCACCCAGCATATAGGACCCCAGCTGAACATGAACGAGGCGCTGTAAATCATGATGCTGAGCATCGTGATGATGCCGAGCGACGGGTTGCCGAAAGTCAGCGCCACGCCGAAAGCGCCTATGGCCATTCCTATCGAGCCGTAGATGAGCAGCGGCTTGCGTCCCCATTTCTCCACCGTGAGAATAGCCACGACGGTGAACAGAATATTGACTATACCCATTATTACGGTCTGCACCATTGGCTTGTCCATGCCCATGTCGGCGAATATTCGGGGAGCGTAGTACAGCACTGCGTTTATTCCCACTGCCTGCTGGAACACGCTGAGCATTATTCCCAAGAAAATCACGAGCCATCCGTATGTGAACAGTCGCTCGGTCTTCTCGCTGATCGTGTTCTTGATGTCGGCGAGTATTTTCTCTCCTGCTGCGCTTCCGTTTATCTTCTGCAATATGGCCAGCGCCTTTTTGTCTTGGTTTACCATCACCAGGTAGCGCGGTGTCTCGGGCACGAAGCAGATGAGCAGCGCGAACAGTCCGGCCGGTACGGCCTCGCTGCCGAACATATAGCGCCATCCAGTCGTTACCGTCCACAGGTCGCTGTCGGCAGCCACGGCGTTGACACCTTGTCCTATCTGCTCGATAATGGGGTTGGTGTGCTCTCCGAGAATGAGAAAATTCACGAAATAGACCACGAGCTGTCCGAATATTATGGCAAACTGGTTCCATGACACGAGCGTGCCGCGTATGTGAGACGGAGCCACCTCGGCGATATACATTGGGCAGATGGCCGAGGCCAGGCCCACGCCGATACCTCCGAGCACCCGGTATACGTTGAACATCACGAGCAGGTCGTATCTCGGCACGCCGTGCTCGAATATCAGAAATTCGGGAAACATCGAGCCGAGCGCCGATACGAAGAACATCAGTCCTGCGAGAATGAGTGCCTTCTTGCGTCCCAGGTTAGACGCCAGAAAGCCCGACATGGCACTGCCTATGATACATCCGATAAGTGCGCTGGCGCATGTGAAGCCGTGCCATCCGTCTGTGTAAGTGAAGTCTTCGGCACCGAGGAAGAATGCCTGCAATCCTTTCTCTGCCCCCGAGATTACGGCCGTGTCGTATCCGAAGAGCAATCCGCCGAGCACGGCGACCATCACGATAGAGATAAGGTAAGATTTGCTGCCTTTGAGATTTTGTTCCATTTTCTTGTTCAGGTAATATTAGTAGTTGATTTTCTTTATGTTCGTGGCTTTTGTTCTTGAAATGTTATTACGGTCGCCCCGTGGTCTTGTTTTCGCAGGTGTGTGCCGTGCGGCGCCAGACTCGCGGGGCGGTCATTAAAAGTTTTACAAAAATAATACTTTTAAATAAAAATATTCGCTTTTGTGCCAGTTTTTAACTAATTTTGTCCAGTATACTTAATCAATACCTTATAGATTAATGAATTATAGAATGCTTACAAGTGCCGTCCTGTTGACGGCAGCGTTGACTTGCAAGGCACAGTCGAACGTGATGGATGTGAATACGAAAAAGGTGGGAGCAGTGGTTCAGAACACCATGTACGGCATGTTTTTTGAAGACATCAACTATGCTGCCGACGGCGGGCTTTACGGAGAGTTGGTGAAAAACCGCTCGTTTGAGTTCCCGCAGAGTCTCATGGGGTGGCAGACTTTCGGTAACGTAGAGTTGAAAAACGACGGACCTTTCGAGCGTTGTCCGCACTACGTGACGCTGTCGGATCCGGGACACAGAGACCGCCGCACCGGACTTGTGAACGAGGGGTATTTCGGTATTGGGGTGCTCAAAGGCGAAGAATACCGCTTCACCGTATGGGCGAAAGCGCCCAAAGGCACCGGCCGCATAACAGTGCAGCTCATCGACCCCAAGACGATGGGTGAGCGTCAGGAGTTTGCCGGAGCCAAGCTCGATGTCAAGTCTGCCGAATGGGAGAAGTACGAAGTAATCATCAAGTCGCCTAAGACCCATGCCGACGCCCGGCTGCGTATATTTCTCGACGGCCGTAATGCCGTGAGCCTTGAGCATGTGAGCCTCTTTCCTGTAAACACATTCAAGAACCGTGACAACGGAATGCGGCGCGATCTCGCCCAGGCACTGGCCGACCAGCATCCCGGAGTGTTCCGTTTCCCCGGCGGATGCATAGTGGAAGGCACAGACCTCGCCACCCGCTACCAGTGGAAAAACACCATAGGGCCGGTGGAGAACCGTCCGCTCAACCAGAACAGATGGCTGCACACGTTCACACACCGCTTCTTCCCTGATTATTACCAGAGCTACGGCCTTGGGTTCTATGAGTATTTCGTGTTGTCCGAGGATATCGGCGCCGAGCCTCTGCCGGTGCTCAACGTTGGAATGGCATGCCAGTTCCAGAACCGTAACGACGAGAAGGCGCACGCCGCTATCGATGAGCTTCAGCCTTATATACAGGACTGTCTCGACCTGATAGAGTTTGCCAATGGCGACACCTCGACAACGTGGGGCCGCAAGCGTGCCGAAATGGGGCATCCGGCTCCGTTCAACATGACGATGATCGGTGTGGGCAACGAGCAGTGGGACGAGATGTATTTCAAGCGGCTCGAACCGTTTGTCAAAGCCATCAAGGCCCGTTATCCCAAGATGCGTATCGTGGGTACGAGCGGCCCTGACTCGGAGGGCAAGATGTTCGAGATTGGCTGGAAGGCCATGAAGGAAATGAAAGCAGACCTTGTTGACGAGCATTTCTATCGTCCCGAGACATGGTTCCTCAACAGCGGCCTGCGCTATGAGAATTATGACCGTAAAGGCCCGAAAGTGTTTGCCGGCGAATATGCCTGTCATGGCAAGGGAAAGAAGTGGAACCACTTCGAGACCTCTCTCTATGAAGCCGCTTTCATGACCGATCTTGAGCGCAATGCCGACGTGGTGTGGCTCACGGCATACGCCCCGCTGTTTGCCCATGTGGACGGCTGGCAGTGGCGGCCCGACCTTATATGGTTCGACAACACGCGCATGTTCAAGAGCGTGAGCTACTACGTCCAGCAGATGTATGCCATGAACAAGGGTACCAACGTGCTGCCCCTGACAATGGCCGGCAAGCCCGTGGCGGGACAGGAGGGGCAGAACGGTCTTTTCGCGAGCGCCGTGACAGACAGGAACACGCGTGAGGTGATAGTCAAGGTGATAAATACCGGCAAGACGCCACAGCCCGTAAGCATAAACCTGCTCGGCATGAAAGGCGAGCGGACGGCGGCCACTGTCACACTGACAAGCGACGACCCTGATGCGGAAAACACCCTTGACAACCCCGAGAGGATTGTTCCACAAAGCGGAACGGCACGTTGCGAGGCCGGAAAGAAGAGCACGGTTCTCACCGACAATCTGCCCGCAATGACATTCAGACTGTATAAAGTGAAGATGTGATATGTAATGATAAAGTCACGGATTTAACACTTTGTTTTTCGATGAAATAGAAAACGGAAGCGATACAAATCGCTATATGAAACACGATAGGCCGCTTTTCGCCGGATGGCGAAAAGCGGCTTTTTCCGCAACGGGACGCTCGTTGGAGTCCGTTCGGTTGCCGGTTGCGTTGCGTTTGGATACTCGTCAGATCGCGTTTAGCGTCTAAACGGAAACCAACGGGATACTAAACGGAAAAAATCTGTGAGGCAGATGAGGCGGGTATTGTTGTGGAAACAGGGTGATAGATGTATCGTGTTGGTATACAGGTTGTTGGGTTGTGTTGCTCAAAACTTCCTTATTTTCGGCCGCCGGGCTTTTATTTTGAAACGAGCGGAATGTGAAATGTGTTTTGTTAAAATAATTCCGAGTTCTCGAAATGGCTGTTTCCGGTGGCATCCGTTGACAGGCATCATTGTTTCTCCGGTAAAAACGTTTCCTTTTTGTGTTTCGGTTCGGATAAATATGTATACCTGTCCAAAAAAAATATGTCTTTCAGCCAAATTAGGCGATATACCATATTTTTTTATTAAATTTGCACCATAAAGTATATATACGTCAAATGACAGTTGCAGAATTGATAAACAGCGACAGGAGCCGCAGGCATTTTTCATTCGAGGTGCTGCCGCCGCTCAAAGGCACCGGTACCGAGAAACTGTTTGCCACGATAGAGAAGTTGAAGGCGTTCGACCCGCTGTTCATCAACATCACCACTCACCACAGTGAGTTTGTGTACAAGCAGCTCGATAACGGGCTGCTCGAGCGCAGCAGCGTGCGCCGCAGGCCGGGCACCATTGCCATAGCGGCGGCCATACAAAGCAGGTTCGGAATACCGGTGATGCCGCACGTGATATGTAGCGGGGCCACAGTGGAAGACATCGAATACGAACTGCTCGACCTGCAATTTCTCGGCATAAGCAGCCTTTTGCTCCTGCGGGGCGACAAGGCGAGGGAAGACCGCCATTTCACGCCCACTCCCGGCGGACATGCGCACACGACAGATCTGATAGGTCAGGTGAGGCGGTTCAACGACGGCTTTTTTGCCGACGGATCGCCTGTCAAATGCCCCGGACAGCCGTTCGACTTCGGTGTGGCCTGCTATCCGGAGAAGCATGAGGAGGCTCCAAATATCGAGATGGACATGCGCCGTCTGAAAGAGAAACAGGACCGGGGGGCGAGCTTCGCCGTGACGCAACTATTCTACGACAACCGTAAATACTTCGATTTTGTGGATAAGGCGCGTGCTATGGGGATAACCATACCGATTATACCCGGTATCAAGCCGTTTGCCAAGTTGAGCCAACTGAGTGTTGTGCCCAAGACTTTCCACTGCGATATACCTGACGAACTGGCCCGCCGGGCGGTGGTATGCGCTACAGACGAGGAAGCCCGGATGCTCGGAATCGACTGGGCGGAGCGCCAGTGCCGCGAGCTTTATGCACACGGGGTTAACAATATACATTTCTACACAGTGTCGGCGGTAGACTCTGTGGTTGAGGTGGCGCGTCGGCTGATGGAGCGCTGACACCCGGCCGTGCGTCAGCGCCGTATGACGCAGAATGCGGGAAATAAAGAATGTGACATATAGAAAGGGATGATGACGATGAGTTTCGATGAAGTGATAGGGCAGGGCGACACCTGCGGACGGCTGATGCGCTTATGCGCGGAGAACCGTTTGCCCCATGCCATGATGCTCTGCGGCCCTCGTGGCTGCGGAAAGATGGCCGTCGCCATCGCATTCGCCCGCCATCTGCTGTCGCTCGACCCTGTCGCTGCCGCGCATGGCGAGCAGCAACCGCCGGTCGCCGGTGCCTCGGTGTCGCTTTTCAACAATCCCGACCTGCACTTCACTTTTCCCACCATAAAGTTGCCCTCGATGGGAAGCGACCACAAGCCGGTGAGCGATGATTTCGCACGGGAATGGCGCGAGATGCTCGCCGACGGCCATTATTTCACCATGGACAGGTGGATGACGGCCATGGGAGCGGAAAACCAGCAAGCCATCATCACGGCGGGCGAGAGTGACGAGCTGACACGCAAGCTGAGTCTGAAATCAAGCCGTGGCGGTTATAAGGTGTCGATAATATGGCTTCCGGAGCGCATGAATATCGAGTGTGCCAACAAGATGCTCAAGCTCATAGAGGAACCGCCGAGTCACACTGTGTTCATCATGGTATGCGACGAGCCGGACAAACTGCTCGAGACAATACGCAGCCGCACACAGCGCATTGACATGAGGCGCATTGACGAGGCAAGCATGAGGCAGGCTCTCGCCGAACGGCGCGGACTGTCGGCCGACGATGCGGCAAGGACAGCCCGGATGGCCGACGGCGACTGGATTAAAGCGCTCGAGCTGTTGAGTGCCGACAGCGAGAGCAGGCTGTTTCTCGATATGTTCCGCACGCTGATGAGGCTGGCGTATATGCGCAACGTCAAGGAACTGAAGAAGTGGAGCGACACCATGCAGTCACTCGGCCGTGAGAAGCAGAAACGCTTTCTTGAATATTTCCTGCGGATGGCTCGTGAGAATTTCATGTATAACTTCCGCAATCCCGACCTCATATACATGACAAGGGAGGAAGAGGAGTTTGCCCGGAACTTTGCACGTTTCATCAACGAGGCAAACATATTGCCGATATGCGACCTCGTGAACAGGGCCATAAGAGATATAGGGCAGAACGCCAACGGCAAGATAGTGTTTTTCGATATGGCTTTGCAAATGATAGTATTGCTCATCCGGAAGAGCTGACGGAAGATGCCGTGGCGCGAAGAAATAATTAAAGATAAAATAATAGAAATAAGATATGGACATCAAAGAAAAGGAAAACGAGATATTCTGCGGGTGCGGACGGGGACTGTGCAAGGAAGCCGTAGGCCGGCAGGACAGGCAGCTTAACACATACGACTGGCTGGCTGACGTGCCCGGAAATACCGACGACACAGACCTTGTGGAGGTGCAGTTCAAGCATACGAGAAAGGGATATTATCACAACGTGAACCGGCTTGACCTGAAAAAAGGGGACATCGTGGCCGTTGAGGCCAATCCCGGACATGATATCGGAGTGGTGACACTCACAGGACGGCTTGTCAAGATGCAGTTGAAGAAAGCCAACTTGCGCTCGGCAGATGACATAAAGCGTATATACCGCATTGCCCGGCCGGTGGATATGGATAAATATCGTGAGGCAAAGAGCCGTGAGCACGAGACGATGATAGAGAGCCGCCAGATAGCGAAAAATCTCGGCTTGAAGATGAAAATAGGCGACGTGGAGTATCAGGGCGACTGCAACAAGGCCATATTCTATTACATAGCTGACGAGCGTGTAGACTTCCGCCAGCTAATCAAGGTGCTCGCCGAGACGTTTCATGTGAGGATCGAGATGAAGCAGATAGGCGCTCGGCAGGAGGCGGGGCGCATAGGCGGTACGGGCCCGTGCGGCCGTGAACTGTGCTGTGCCACGTGGATGAAAAACTTCGTGAGCGTGAACACAAACTCGGCGCGCTTCCAGGATATATCGCTCAACCCGCAGAAACTGGCGGGTATGTGTGCCAAGTTGAAGTGTTGCCTCAACTATGAGGTCGACAACTATGTTGAAGCGGGCCGCCGGTTGCCAAGCAAAGAAGTCGTATTGCAGACGCAGGACAGCGATTATTATCTCTTCAAGTCCGATATTCTGGCCGGGATGGTGACATACTCCACTGACAAGGGCATGGCTGCCAATCTTGAGGTGATAAGTGCGGAGCGGGCCAAGGCGGTGATAGAGATGAACCGGAGAGGCGAAAAGCCGCTGTCTCTTCAAGAGGACGGAGGAAATAAAGACAGCGGACGGCCGGTGGACCTGCTTGCCAATGAGAACATATCAAGGTTTGACAAGGCCAGGAAAAAGAAGAAATCGGGCAGGCGTCCGCCACGGCAAGACGGCCAGGAGGAGACCCGCAGGCCGCGAAAGCCGGCTGCCGGCCGGCAGAACGCGCCTGAAGCGGCGGCGGAAAACAGCCAGAGACCACAACATGGAAGAGGCGGTCGCAGACAAGGTAACCGGCCGCCGAGAAATAATCAGCATCGGGATGCGAGGGAACAGAACAATAAAGGACAGGGCAATTGAGGCTCTGATGGTACTTACGGTTGCGACGGCGCTTGTGTCTTGCAACCGTAAAACCGTTTATTACCATTATGAGCACACGCCGATAGAGGGGTGGGAGAAGAACGACACACTGACGTTCAACGTCAGTCCGATGGCTGTGGCGGGTGATTATCGTGAGCATATCGGCTTGCGGATAAACGGTTCTTACCCGTTCACAGGATTATGCCTGATAGTGGACCAGACGATACTCCCGTCGGGAGTTATGATAAGCGATACGCTGGACTGTAAGCTGATAGCGGACGACGGGGCTGTGAAAGGGCGCGGAGTGAGCTGTTATCAATATAAATACCACCTTAAAAACATAAGGCTCGACAGCGGAGATTCACTCCGTATAAATGTACGGCACAACATGATACGAGAAATCATGCCGGGTATAGCCGACATAGGAGTGCGGATAGACAGGATAAGATAGGGCGACAGGGCGGATCAGTTTCTCGCTAAATTGCGGCCGGCGTCTATCCTGAGGAATATGAACAGCAGGAAAGTGAACCCCCACAGCGATGAGCCGCCATAGCTGAAAAAGGGCAGGGGGATACCTATCACGGGAGTAAGGCCGAGCACCATGCCCACGTTTATGAACACGTGGAACAGGAATATGGAAAGTACGGAATAGCCGTATACACGGCCGAAGCGGAACGGTTGCCGCTCGGCAAGGTGGATGAGGCGGAGTATGAGGGCGAGGAACAGCAGCAATACTCCTGTGGACCCGAGGAAGCCTTCCTCCTCACCGACGGTGCAGAAGATGAAGTCCGTGTCTTGTTCGGGTACGAATTTAAGTTTTGTCTGCGTGCCTTGCAGGAAGCCTTTGCCTTCAATTCCGCCCGAACCGATGGCAATCTCGCTCTGATGCACGTTGTATCCGGCTCCGGAAAGATCTTCCTCAAGACCGAGAAGCACGTTTATTCGTACACGTTGGTGAGGCTCCATCACATTATTGAGTACGTAATCGGCCGAATAGAAGAATGCCATAGAGCCGAGGGCAAACATCATGATGAAGAAATAACTTCGTATCCGGGTTGCCAGTCCGCGCCATAACAGTATGCCGGTCATGATGGCGCTGATGGCCAGTTGCACCCATACCACGTCGAACGGTATCACGTATTTGGAGAACAGAAAACATATAAGCGTGATGCCGAGAGAGTATGCGAGCATCTGGAACATTATCTTTTTTTCCTTGCAATATACTCCGATCATCAGTGAAGTGAACACTTGTACGAGCAAGAGTACAATGAACTTGCCCATGGATGTGGGGGTGTCGAGAAGCATGGTAGACTCGAAACGAATGCCTACGACAAAGTAAATGACAGCCGCCACACCTGTGAAAAGCACGCTGCCCGGCATTCCCTCGCGGTAGAACATGAGGAAAAAAGCGAGATACACGAGTGCCGAACCGGTCTCTCGCTGCAATATGATGAAGAGCATGGGCGTGATAATGATGCCCATTGTGACGGCGAAGTCTTTCAATTTGTGTATGCTGTAGCCGTAGCCGCTCATGAACTTGGCAAGTGCCAGAGCCGTGGCGAACTTGGCAAACTCGGCCGGTTGCAGGCGTAGCGAACCGAGGACGAGCCATGATCGGGAGCCTTTTATCGAGTGGGGATTGAATATCGTGGCGAAAAGCAGCAGCAGTAATGCGGCATATATGATATATGAGAAGGTGTCGTAGAACCTGTCGTCGAGCATCAGCAGCACGAAACCCAGGCATATCGACGTGCCAATCCATACAATCTGCATGCCCGATCGGGTGTCGAGGCTGAATATGTCGGTGTCTCCGTATGTGTAGCTCGCTCCGCAGACACTTATCCATCCGAATGTGAGGAGTGCCAGATATATTCCTATCGTCCACCAGTCGAGAGAGCGGAGCACGCCTTGCGGCTTGTCGGTTCGTTGCTTCATCTTTGTCGTTTACTTGCTTTTCGGATATTGTTTTCCGGGTCTTTTTATAATCGTTTATCTGTCTCTCGTTCCGTATGCTATGCGGCGGCGCTGGAAGTCGTCAGCTTGCTTCATGGATTCTTCCGATAGCTTGCCGTTTATATACTGTTCCATCATCAGTCCGCCTATCGGCACACCGTAATCGGCTCCCCATCCGCCGTTCTCCACATACACGGCGATGGCTATTTGAGGGTTGTCCATTGGCGCAAAGCCCATGAATACGGAGTGGTCGTGACCGCGGTTCTGGGCTGTTCCGGTCTTGCCGCACGCCATGAAATCATACTTCCCGAGGGCTCTGCACGTACCGCCGAGTACGGATGAACGCATGCCCTGCACCACATAGTTGTAGGCCCGGCTTTCCGCCATTGTGTAGTGGCGGCGTGTATATGTGGTGTCGAGCGGCTCGTCCTGTACTTTTTTCACCACGTGAGGCACGTAGTAATAGCCTCTGTTGGCGATTGTGGCTCCGAGATTGGCTATTTGAAGCGGTGTCGCGGTCACCTCACCCTGTCCGATCGATATGCTTATTATGGTCAGTCCGTTCCACGATCCGCGGTAGGCTTTGTCGTAAAACTCGGCGTTCGGTATCAGGCCCCGTTTCTCTCCGGGCAGGTCTATGCCCAGTTTATATCCGAAGCCCATGCTTACCATGTAGTCGCGCCATGTGTTCATGGCTGTCTGCACATTGCCGTATTTCTTGCGGTTGCCTATCATGTGATACAGACCCCAGCAGAAATAAGCGTTGCATGAGGTGCTCAACGCGCCCACAACGGCAATCGGAGAACTGTGACCGTGGCATCCGAGATGCAGTCCCCGGTGATAGAATCCGCGGTGGCAGGGATATGCAGTGGTTGTGGAGGTTATCCCTTCGTTGAGAAATGTCAGTGCCTGTGTGGTCTTGAAAGTAGAGCCAGGAGGGTAAAGTCCCATTATACTTCGGTTGAGCAACGGCTTCCATGTGTCGAGAGCGAGCTGCGAGTGGTTTTTGCTCCTCAGTCTGCCTACCATCATTCTTGGGTCGAATGTGGGTGAAGACACCATACAGAGCACCTCACCGGTAGACGGCTCGATAGCCACTATGCTGCCTATCTTCCCTTCGAGGAGTCTCTCTCCCAATGCTTGCAGCTTCAAGTCGATTGTCAGCGTGAGGTTCTTTCCTGCCACGGGACGCCTGTCTAACGCTCCGTTCTGATAGCTGCCTTGCAATCGTCCTCTTGCGTCGCGCAGCAAAATCTTTATTCCTTTCTCTCCGCGCAGCTGTTTCTCGTACTTCCGTTCAACGCCTAATTTCCCAATATAGTCGCCCGATATGTAGTAATCGTCTTCCTCGATGTCGGCTGGTGACACTTCCGCCACGTCGCCAAGGACGTGCGCCGCATAGGGATATTGATACTGCCGGATGCTTCGTCGCTGTATGTAGAAGCCAGGAAAGCGGTACATTTTCTCCTGGAATACGCTGAATTCCCTGTCCGAAAGCTGGTTCATGAACAGTTGCTGTGTAAACCGGGAGTATCCGGGAGTATTTTTGATGGTTTCCATCCGGCTGTCGAAGAACTCCTTGGTGATGTTCAGCGTGTTGCAGAACTCGGTCGTGTCGAGACGGTTTCTGGTCTCGTTCATCACCACCATGATGTCGTATGCCGGCTGGTTGTACACAAGCAGGTTGCCGTTGCGGTCGGTGATGACACCCCGTGACGGGTACTCGATCTTTTTGAGAAATGCGTTTGAGTCGGCGTTTTTCTTATAGTCGTCGCTCATTATCTGCAAGGTGAACAGTCTGATGATATACGTCACCACGATGACAATGGCCACCCCGGCAATGATAAACCGTCTGTTTTCGAGTCCGTAGTCTTTCACTTTTTCCTGACGCTCTCTATGGTGAGGATTAAAACAAAAGTCAATGCAGCACTGCCTCCCACGCATTCGAGCCACTGTAACCAGTTGAAGAAGTTGAAGGATTCAAGCGTGAAGAAAGCGAGGCAATACAGGATGATGAGTGTCCCGGCGTAAAAAGAATACTTCATCGTGCCAAGTTCGGATGCCGACGGCACGAGGTCTTCTGTCGCTTCGCGGGGAATGAAAAGTTCGAGGTAGTATGGTTGTATGGCACCTATGAGCGTAAGTGATGCCGATGCCACTCCGGGTGTGTTTGAGAAAGTGTCTATCGCAAGGCCAAGCAGGAAGCACCACAAGAGCACTGCCCACTTGGGATGGTTTCTCGGTATTGTGATGGCGAAATAAACGTAGAGTAGCGGTGTGGCGCAGTCGAACAGATGTATGCGATTGAGCACCAGTGCCTGCATCAGGCACAGCGCAATGAAAATGCCGGTCCGTTTTATCAGTTCGAAAGTCATGCTTTTATGGATTTATCTTCTTATTGTATTCTGCATGGAGTCTCTTGCCGCCCCTATCAGTTTAGCCTTTTCGGCTATGCTCTTGTCATTGATTACACACACGTCGCGCAGTCGTCCGAAGTCGGTGGTAAGCTGTACTTTGAGTCTGTACGACAACCCGTCGCGCGAGTTGTATACCTGCAAAATCTTTCCTACGAGCACTCCAGGCGGAAATATCGACGAGTATCCGTTTGTCTCGACCCAGTCTCCCCGTTTAAATCTGGCATGTCGGGGTATGTCTTCCACAAACGCTGTTCCTGGGTCGCCGCCCTGCCAGTGCAGGTATCCGAAATATCCGCGGCCGCGTATTGCGCAGCTTATCCGCGACTTGGTGTTAAGAACCGGAAGCACCACGGTGTAGTGGTCGGACACGAGATAAGTTACCCCCACTATGCCTGTGCCGCACGCCACGCCCATGTCCGGTTCGATGCCGTCCGCCTTCCCGCGGTTAATGGTTATGAGATTGTCTTCCTTTTCGAGCGAGTTGCTCACCACCTTTGCCGGTACCAGGGTGTATTGTCTGAGCATGCGCAGCTCACCTTTGTCGGTGGCCATGCTGTCACCGGTGGCTTCGGTATACAGTCTTGACAGTTGGTTTACCTGGCGTTCGAGATAAAAATTGCGAAGCGTCAGTTCCTCGTTGACCTGTATCAGCGAGAAAAACGACTCCACGGCAGAGTGCCATTCGTATATCTTTCCCGTGACGGCGTTGGCCGACGACACCCATACACTGCCTTGATAATTGTTGTATCCGAACAGTAGTACTGCCGATGCGACTTCGAGAACCACGAACAGCAGCCAGTGATAGTACTTGGTGAGAAACTCTAACAGATTACGCATAAAAAACTTTTAAAGGTAAAAAGGTAAAAAAGTAGAAGGTAAAAAGATATTGTACGGGAGAAATTTGCCTCATGGATGGTTTCTGTAGTCTCTACGGCTTTCATGGTTTCCGTATGTCTTTTACATACTTCCGACTTGTCTTTCTATACTTACGGTTTGACTTTTTCGTATTGCCGGTTTGCCTTTGTATAAACTTTCAGTCTGTAGCCTTCCCCTTTTCGGTCTTCCATGACCTTGTCATTACTTTTTTACCCTTTTGCCCTTTTACTTTTTTATCTTTAAAACTATCTCATCAGGAACGAGAACCGGTCTACGTTTTTAAGCGCTATGCCCGCTCCCTTGGCTACGCTGTGCAGCGGGTCTTCGGCCACGTGGAACTGTATACCCATCTTGTCGGTAAGTCGCTTGTTGAGTCCTCGAAGCAAGGCACCGCCACCACTGAGGTAAATTCCGTTTTTCACGATGTCGGCATAAAGCTCGGGCGGAGTGTTTTCAAGCGCAGAGAGTACCGCACTCTCTATCTTGGCTACTGTCTTGTCGAGGCAGTGGGCAATCTCCTGATAGCACACGGGGACTTCCATTGGCAGAGCTGTGATGCGGTTTGGGCCGTGCACCACATAGTCTTCCGGAGCTTCGTCACCGAGGTCCGTGAGTGCCGAGCCTACGTGTATCTTGATGCGCTCTGCCATGCGCTCGCTCACTTTCACGTTGTGCTGGCGGCTCATGTATTCCTGTATGTCAGCTGTGAGGTCGTCACCGGCCACTCGTATGGAGTTGTTGCTCACGATACCTCCGAGTGAGATTACCGCAATCTCGGTCGAGCCTCCACCGATGTCTACAATCATGTTTCCCTCAGGCGCTTCCACGTCGATGCCGATGCCTATAGCCGCGGCCATAGGCTCGAAAATCAGATACACATCGCGTCCGTCGGCATGCTCGGCCGAGTCGCGTACAGCACGCAGCTCCACTTCGGTAGAGCCTGAAGGCACGCCGATGACCATTCGCAACGACGGTGAAAAGAGCCTGCTTCCAGTGTGTACCATTTTGATAAGTCCGCGCATCATCTGCTCGCAGGCAGAGAAGTCGGCAATAACTCCGTCGCGCAACGGACGTATGGTGCGTATGTTCTCGTGGGTCTTCTCGTACATCAGTTTCGCTTTCTCGCCCACGGCAATCATTTTGTCCGTGCGGCGGTCGAGAGCCACCACAGACGGTTCGTCGACCACGATCTTGTCGTCACTGATGATGATGGTGTTGGCTGTGCCAAGATCCATCGCTATTCCCTGAACAAAAGAAAAAAATCCCATTGTCTTTTACGGTTTTAAATCTCAATGGTTTGCGGCCGACATGCCTTTTGTGTTGGCTTCCGCTTATGGCATCTACCGGCCGCAAACATTGAATTGTGAATTATTTTGCGAACCACTCGTGTATGGCGGTATCGTAGTGGCTGCTCACTCCGAATGCACGCTCGGCAAACATCTTGCGGTCTGCGATGTCGGTCTGTGCTCCGTTCTTGTTGATTATATCGAGCAACATGCTATATTCGGCCTTGCTCGGCACTATCACTACATCCTTGAAGTTTTTAGCTCCGGCGCGGATGAGCGATATTCCGCCTATGTCTATCTTCTCGATGATGTCGGCATCGGAAGCTCCGCTTGCCACGGTGTCTTCGAATGGGTAAAGGTCTACGATTACGAGGTCAATCTCCGGAATTTCGTATTGGGCCATCTGCTGGCGGTCGCCATCGTTGTCGCGGCGTCCGAGGATACCTCCGAATACTTTGGGATGCAGTGTCTTGACCCGGCCTCCGAGGATAGACGGATATGTTGTCACGTCTTCCACCTTGCGGCAGTTGTAGCCGAGCGATTCGATAAACTGTTGCGTACCTCCCGTAGAAAGAAACTCTACACCTTCTTCATTAAGTTTTTTCAGCAACTCGTCGAGTCCGTCTTTGTGGAAAACGGAGATGAGTGCAGTCTTGATTTTTTTTGTTTCAGCCATACCGGTTTTATATAATGCATTATTTTTTAATAGAGGTTGCAAAGTTAATAAAAAGGGTTGGTTTGACAATCTTTTTTGACAGAAAAAACATTGCGTCGCGGTTTATTTTTGATTTATATCCTTTGGTTGCCGGACGAGGCCTGAATTGCTGTGGGTATTTTGTAGATAAAACATCAGACTTTTTATGCTTGCGTGTTTGTGGAAGTTTGTTTGGCGAGCTGATGCTTTTCTAGTAAAAATCAGGCTGATTTTGCATGAAAAACACTTTGATTTTTGATAGATTTATTGTTGTTGGTCGCTACGTTTTGGTTTGTTTCACATTCGGTATGCCGTTGTGTCTCATCTCGATCTCGATCGCGTTTCGTCATGTATGTTGAACGCTTTTTGTAAATATTTATCAAGTCTTATGTTTTGGATCCTGTTTTTTCGCAAATTTGATAAAATGTGCATTTCCGTAAGCGTATTGCGATATGCGTTGACAGGACATACGGTGGTTGTCGTGGGTGGTCAGGTAAACTTTTTTCATTGTTTACGGCTGGTGTCAATCCTCTTACGATTATCGTTTTTTGTGGCTTATAAATCAGTTTTGATTTTTTTTATTGAGCAAAAATATCAGGAAATGTAAGGCGGATGCTGTTTGTATGTGGAAAACAAAAAGGCGCTTACGTAACATGTAAGCGCCTTTAAATTGGTGTAGCGGGAGGGGGTCACGATCCCTCGACCTCCGGATTATGAATCCGACGCTCTAACCAGCTGAGCTATCCCGCCGTAATCGTTTAGCGGGTGCAAAGATAGTATAAAAAAATGAAACGGCAAAATTTTAGAGGAAATTTATTTGAATATAATAAAAAAAGATTGTGTTGCCATTGTCTCGTGAAAGGTAAACAGACTCGTGGTCGTCTTAAAGAGGCATATTCACATTATTTTAATAAAAAACCGAAAAAATATATGTTCTCTGATATTTTTATGCTAATTTTGCAGGCTGATAAGTGCCAAGGCGCTGTTTTTTGATTGCAATGAAATTTCGTATTGGTAAGTTAGACATATTCATGGCCAGGCAGTTCGGACTGCTGTTTGTCGGCACGTTCTTCATCTGTCAGTTCGTGCTGATGATGCAGTTCTTGTGGAGATATGTTGATGAGTTGATAGGCAAAGGTCTGTCGGTAGATATACTTGCCCAGTTCTTTTGGTACATGGGTATTATGCTTGTGCCTCAGGCTCTCCCGCTGGCTATACTCCTGTCTTCGCTAATCACATTCGGAAACCTTGGTGAAAGTTCCGAGCTGACGGCTATCAAGGCTGCCGGAATATCGCTTTTACAGGCATCGCGCTCGCTGATTGTCATCGTGCTGGCGATCAGTTTCTGTTCTTTTTATTTCCAGAATGTCATCGGGCCTGACGCCAACAAATCATTCTCGCAGTTGCTGCTGTCTATGAAGCAGAAGAGTCCCGAGCTTGAAATACCGGAAGGCGTGTTCTATGATGGTATTCCAGGCAGCAATGTATACGTGCAGCGCAAGGATGTAGGCACGGGGATGCTCTATGGTGTGATGATATACCGGATGAACAGCGGCTATGAAGACGCGGCGATAATACTTGCCGACTCGGGCCGGTTACAGTCTACGGAAGAGAAAAAACACCTGTTGCTCACGCTGTATAGCGGCGAGTGGTTCGAGAACATGCAGTCACAGGATATGGCGGGAAGTGCCAGTGTGCCTTACCGCAGGGAAACATTCTTCACCAAACGGATGGTGCTTGACTTTGATGGCGATTTCAATATGGCTGATGTGGCGGGCATAGCTGGCGACGCGCGTTCGAAGAGTCTTGGGCGGATATATCATGACATTGATTCTATTGCCGAGTTCAATGACAGTGTGGGGCGGGCTTATTACATGGAGAACAAGCGCATGCAGGCGTATGGAATGGCGCTCGATAAGGCCGACTCGCTGCGGGCGCGCCGTGAGGCCGAGGCAGGGAAGGCTGACATTGACTCGGTGTTCGGGAAAATGACCGGCGACCAGAAGCTCGAAGTGGTCAAGAGCGCACTTTCAACAGTGCGCATGCGTGCGGCCGACATAGACATGAAGGGCGGCTACACCAACAGACTGAACAGAAACTACCGCAACCATCGCATTGAGGCGATAGGAAAGATCACGATGTCGCTCTCGTGCATCATCTTCTTTTTTATCGGTGCCCCGCTCGGCGCTATAATCCGCAAAGGAGGACTTGGTGTGCCGGTGATTATCTCGGTGCTCGTGTTCATCATATATTTCATATTCGAGAACTCGGGTATGAAGATGGCTCGAGACGAAGTGTGGACGGTATGGTTCGGAAAGTGGATTTCCACGATTGTGCTTGCTCCCCTGGCGGTGTTCTTCACATATAAGGCAAACAAAGACTCTACGGTTTTCAACATAGACATGTATATAAATTTCGTGCGCACTGCGCTCGGACTGCGCAATAAGCGCAATATATATAAGAAAGAGGTGATAATTGAAGACCCCGACTATGCGCGGGATGCCGGTAGGCTCATTCATATCAGTGACGAGATAGAGGGTTATTCGAATACGCACAACCTGCTGAAAGCGCCAAACCCGATAAGGGTGTTTTTCCGTGATGGCGATGACAGGCGCATAAGGGATATAAACGAAGAGTTGGAAGAGGTTATAGAAGACCTGTCGAATACGAGAGACAGGATAATACTAAATGAACTGAACAACTATCCGCTGATAGCCACCCACGCTCATACGCGTCCGTTCCGCCGAAAGGCTTTCAACATCATAACCGGACTTGTGCTCCCTCTGGGTGTGTTCTTCTATCTAAGGATGTGGCGCTTCCGTTTGCGTCTGCTCGGTGACCTGCGTGTGATCAGGCGCACTAACGAGGCTGTTGTGAAGAGGATAGAAGAGGCCTTCTCTGAAAAAGAGGGATAGTGGTAGTCCGGTGGGTGGTGCGGGAAGCGTCAACGGTTGATGGCAATGGAAAACGATAGGCAGATTTTTTTGGAGAGAGTCAGGGTGTGTGGCGCTGATTGCCATGAGATGTTCCGCATTGTTCCTGTCTCCGAAATTAAATATAAGCAACGAATAATGGAAATATCAAGATTGAACAGAATAGAAGACGCTTTGGCGGATTTCAAGGAAGGAAAGTTTGTCATTGTCGTAGACGACGAGGACCGTGAGAATGAGGGTGACCTGATAATTGCGGCCGAGAAAATCACGGCCGAAAAAGTTAACTTCATGCTGAAGCATGCCCGCGGAGTGCTCTGCGCGCCGGTGACGTTGTCGCGTTGTGCAGAACTCGACCTGCCGCATCAGGTGGAGGATAACACGTCAGTGCTCGGAACACCGTTCACGGTGACGATAGACAAGCTCGAAGGGTGCAGTACGGGCGTGTCCGCGCATGATAGGGCGGCTACCATAAAAGCGCTGGCTGATCCCGAATCCAAACCGACGACATTCGGACGTCCAGGTCATATAAACCCGCTTTATGCACAGGATAATGGTGTGCTGCGTCGCAGCGGGCATACCGAGGCAAGCATAGACCTGTGCCGGTTGGCCGGTCTCTATCCGGCGGCGGCGTTGATGGAGATAATGAACGATGACGGTACCATGGCACGGTTGCCGGAATTGATTGAAATGGCGAAAGAGTTTGATTTAAAACTTATATCCATAAAAGACCTGATTGAATACAGGTTGAAGACGGAGTCGCTCATCGAGGTGGGCAACAAGGTAAGCATGCCCACTGAATACGGTGACTTCAAGCTCGTGCCTTTCAGGCAGATAAGCAACGGGCTTGAACACATGGCGCTTATAAAAGGTGAGTGGGACGAGAATGAACCGATACTCGTGCGAGTTCACTCCTCGTGTGCCACTGGCGACATTCTGGGCAGTAAGCGATGTGACTGCGGCGAGCAGTTGCACAGGGCGTTGCGCATGATTGAGGCCGAAGGCAAAGGCGTGCTGATATATATGCAGCAGGAAGGCCGTGGAATAGGTCTGATGAATAAGATCGCTGCTTATAAGTTACAGGAAGAGGGATATGATACCGTGGATGCCAACGTTCATCTTGGCTTTAAGCCCGATGAGCGCGACTACGGGTGCGGCGCACAGATGTTGCGCAAACTCGGAGTGCATAAGATGCGCCTGATGACCAACAACCCTGTGAAGCGTGTAGGGCTCGAAGCATACGGACTGGAAATAGTGGAGAACGTGCCCATTGAGATTACACCGAACGAATATGACTATAAGTACTTGCAGACCAAGAAAGAGCGCATGGGGCACACACTGAACCTCAGCTGACATGCCTATGGATGTTGATTTATAGTGTAATAAGGTTAAAAAGAAAAAGAAATCTTTCAGAAGAAAGAATAAAATTATTAATTTTGCAGTTATTATAAATAAGTAATATATACTAAATTATGGCACAATTATCTGATCGCTTGCAAAGACTTGCCCCCTCGGCAACACTGGCTATGTCGCAAAAAAGCTCTGAAATGAAAGCAGCCGGCATAGATGTTATTAACATGAGTGTCGGTGAGCCTGACTTTAATACGCCCGAACACATAAAAGAGGCGGCGAAAAAGGCCATTGACGATAATTATTCAAGATATTCGCCCGTGCCTGGATACGCCGACTTGCGTGAGGCCGTGGCAGCCAAACTGAAAAACGAGAACGGGCTCGACTACTCGGCATGCGAGATACTTGTATCTAACGGAGCGAAGCAAAGCGTCTGCAACGCTCTTATGGCACTCGTCAATGACGGAGACGAGGTTATAATACCGGCGCCTTACTGGGTCTCGTATCCGCAGATGGCGAAGCTCGCCGGCGGTGAACCGGTAATCATTGAGGCCGGTTTCGAGCAAGATTTTAAAATCACTCCCGAACAGCTCGAAGCCGCTATTACCCCCAAGACAAAGATGCTCATACTGTGCTCGCCGAGCAACCCGACCGGAAGCGTATACTCGAAAGAAGAGTTGGGCAGACTGGCTGAAGTGATTTTGAAGCATGATGACGTGTTTGTGATTGCCGATGAGATATATGAGCACATCAATTATGTGGGCAAGCATGAGAGCATAGCGCAGTTTGACGGCATGAAGGAGCGTACAATAATAGTGAACGGCGTGTCTAAAGCGTATGCTATGACAGGCTGGCGTATAGGTTATATAGCCGCTCCGGAGTGGATTGTGAAAGGTTGTAACAAGTTGCAAGGACAGTATACGAGCGGTCCGTGCTCTGTCAGCCAGAAAGCGGCTCAGTATGCTTACGAGGCAGAGCAGGCGTGTGTGGAAGACATGCGGAAGGCGTTCGAGCGTCGTAGGGATCTTATCGTGTCACTTGCCAAAGACATTCCGGGACTTGAAGTGAACGTGCCGCAGGGAGCATTCTACCTATTCCCGAAGTGCAGCAGTTTTTACGGAAAGAAAGCCGGTGGGAAGATTGTTGAAAACTCTTCCGATTTGGCTCTCTACCTGCTTGAAGAAGGTCATGTGGCTACGGTGGGCGGTGATGCGTTCGGTGATCCGGACTGCTTCCGTATGAGCTATGCCACAAGCGATGACAATATCAGGGAAGCTATGTCACGTATAAAAAATGCGCTGGCAAAACTGTGTTAGTGAAAAAGCAAAAAGAATATTTCGGTCTCTGTTTTTTTACAAATGATAGGTTAAAAGATATTAATCAACCTTGTGGTAAGCATTATTTTGCTATCTTTGCGGGTAGATTAAGACGGAAAACATGAGTTTGCCGATGATTTCGGTGCTTTAAAAACTAATCGTGAATATAACAAACTTAAATTTATAAATAACTAAAAAATTAAAATTATTAAATTATGGCAACAACAAAAAAAGCTGCAGCCCCGGCTAAGAAAGCGGGCTTCGGAGGTATTAAGAACGCATTTTGGATTCTTGTAATATGCTGTATAGCTGCATATTCTTTCTATTTCCTCGTTCTCGGTAATCCGGACAACTTCGTTGGAGGTGACACTGCCGGACATCCAGCAAACCTTATGGGTACCGTATATAAGGGAGGTATCGTTGTGGGTATCATCCTTACATTGCTTCTTTCTGTTATCTGTCTCGGTGTGGAGCGTTTCTTCGCCTTGAAGTCCGCATTCGGCACAATGAGCCTGCCTAAGTTCACGGCACAGGTTAAGGTTTTGATAAAGGAAGGTAAGTTTGATGAGGCTAAGGCTCTTTGCGACAAGATGAAGGGTTCGGTGGCTAACGTTGTGTCTGCTTCTATTGCTGCTTACAAGGACGTTGAGAACAACAACACAATGAAGAAAGCGCAGAAGATCGCCAAGATACAGCAGGCTCACGAAGAGGCTACACAGCTTGAAATGCCTACACTGCAGATGAACTTGCCTATCGTAGCTACAATCGTTACTCTGGGTACTCTTACCGCTCTGTTCGGTACTGTGTTGGGTATGATCAACTCGTTCCAGGCTCTGTCAAGCGGTGGTGGCGCTGACTCTATGGCTCTTTCTGCCGGTATTTCCGAGGCTCTTGTGAACACTGCTTCTGGTATTTTGACATCTTGGTTCGCCGTTGTTATCTATAACTTCTTCACAAACAAGATTGACAAACTTACTTACGCTCTCGACGAGGTTGGTTACACTATCGCTACAACTTACGACGTTAACCACACAGACGAGGCTTAATTGTTTTACCTTTTAATTAATTTATATAATGGGTAAAATAAAAATACAGAAAAAGGACATCTGGATAGACATGACCCCGATGTCTGACGTGATGACACTGCTTCTGTGCTTCTTTATGTTGACATCAACATTCTTGCAGCCGGAACCTGTGCAGGTCAACACGCCAAGCTCGGTGTCAGAGGTCAAAGTGCCGGAAAACAATGTCTTGAATATTCTTGTAAGTCCGAAAGGACAGATATTCATAGGCACTGATAATAAGAACGACATGAACGCGATGCTCCAGACTGTTACCGATAAATTCGGCGTGACGCTGAACGGAACGCAGTTGAAGCACTTCAAGGAGGAATCCATGGTGGGAGCGCCGATGAATGTCCTGGCAGAGTACCTCAGTCTTGATCCGGAGAAAATGACTGAAGAAATTCAGAAACTCGGTATCCCCACCGACAGCATTAACGGCGGTTATAGTGAGTTTCAAGAGTGGGTTAAGGCCGCTCGTGATGCAAATCCCGACATTAAGATCGCAATCAAGTGCGATGCGAAGACACCTTATAAGGTCGTAAAGAAGATGATGTCGGAACTTCAGGATATGGACGAGAACCGTTATCAACTTATCACAAATCTTAAAACGTCAGCGGAGGATTAATGTATGGCTAAAAAGAAAGCAAGCAAGCAGAAAAAGATGAACACCAGGGTCGACTTTACCCCTATGGTGGACATGATGATGCTTCTTATCACGTTCTTTATGCTTTGTACCACTCTTAGCAAGCCGCAGGCTATGCAGCTGACCATGCCGAGTAGTGACAAGAACATAGAGAAAGAGGATAAGTCGGTGACAAAGGCTTCTCATACAATTACTGTTTATCTTGGTGCAAACGACAAGATTTATTATATAGCGGGACTGCCGCAGTATGACAATCCCGATTGCATCAAGGAGACAAGTTGGGGAAAAGACGGTATCCGCAAGGTGCTGATCCAGCATACAACTGAGGAGGGTATCAATCCTGTTGCCCGTATCATGCAGGCAAAGCAGAAATTGGATGAGAGAAAGCTCGCATATAATTCGAAAATGACTGATGCCGAATACCAGAAAGAACTTGAGGAGTTGAAGAAGGGTAATATTGCCGGTGAGAAGATACCTACTCTGACCATCATTATCAAACCTTTGGATACTGCTAACTATAATAATATGGTTGAGGCTCTTGACGAGATGCAGATTTGCAGTATTGGTAAGTATGTCATCGACAAGATTAATCCTGACGATCAGAAACTTCTTGATACAAAGGGTATAAAGTAATCGGTGACTAACAATTAAAAAACAGAAGAACTATGTCGAAAATAGATCTAATAGACAATAGCTGGGTCGACCTCGTCTTTGAAGGCAAGAATAAGAAATATGGAGCTTATCAGTTACGTAAGGACACGGGTAAGCGAAATGTTAAAGCGATGATTCTTGTTTTTGCGACAATCATAACAATTATGGTTGCTCTGTGGGCGAAGGTTGCCATTGAGAATGCTTTACCGAAGAAGGTTGCCATTGAGACTGATGTTGAGTTGTCTCAGTTGGCAAAGAAGAAAGAAGCTAAGGTTGAGCGTAAGGAACCGGTTAAGGTAGAGATGGAACAGAAAGTCGTAGAGAAGGTGAAGAGTTCTGTGAAGTTCACCGCTCCTGAAATCAAGAAGGACGATGAGGTTAAGCCGGAAGACGAGCTTAAATCACAGGATGAACTCGCCAAAACCACAACTGCTATCGGTTCTTTCGATGTTAAAGGTAATGATGAGTCGGAAGGTGAAGTGTTGAAAGCCAAGGAGGTTATCGCACAGGAACTTCCGAAAGAAGAAGAGAAAGTGTTCGATGTCGTTGAGCAGATGCCTTCATTCCCCGGAGGTCCTCAGGCACTGTTCGAATATCTTTCAAAGAACATCAAATATCCTGCTGTCGCAGAAGAGAATGGAGTGCAAGGCCGTGTAATCGTGACGTTCGTTGTTGAGCGCGACGGTTCGATCACAGACGTGAAGGTTATCAAGTCGGTTGACCCGTCACTTGATAAAGAAGCGTCACGCGTGGTTAAAGGTATGCCACATTGGATTCCCGGTAAGCAGAACGGTTCTGCGGTACGTGTGAAATACACGGTACCTGTTACTTTCACATTGCAATAAAAGCATGAGAAACGGAATATTCAATTTTATAATTGGATTAACTTTAATTTTAGGCTTGGCTTTGTCATGCAAAGACAAGCCTAAAAACGGTAGAACGGATACTTATTCATCAGGGACGATTAAATTCGTCTCTGATGAAAGTTTCTGTCCTATTATAGAGGAGGAGATAGAGGTATTTCAAAGCATATATCCCGATGCAAAGGTTATACCTCAATATACAAATGAGCTTGATGCCGTTAACATGTTGATGAGAGGAAAGACATGCTTGGCAATCACGACACGAAAATTTACCGAGCGGGAATTTAAAAACCTGAAAGACAGGAAGTTTTTGCCGGTAGCCATCCCCTTGGCATACGACGGGTTGGCGTTGATAGTAAATAATACCAACCCCGACACTATAATATCCATAAAGGATTTGAGGCTTATATTGAGCGGAAAGGTATCAAAATGGGAAAAGTTATATCCCGGTTCGAAGTTGGGGGATATTGAGGTCGCTTTCGATAATAAGCAGTCGAGTACGGTGCATTTCTGTGTAGACTCTTTGCTTGGGGGGCGCCCGATAAACAGTCCCAATATATATGCGGTAAATAAGTCCGCAGAGGTTATAGACTTTGTCGAAAAACATCCTAATTCCATTGGAATAATAGGATCCAATTGGCTTAATGACAAGCGTGATATGACAAATGTCACATTTAAGAGGAATATAAGAGTAATGGCGGTAAGCAAGATACATCCGGCTACTGTTGAAAGCAGTTGGAAACCTTACCAGTTCTATCTATATAACGGCAATTATCCATTGGTACGCACTATTTATGCCCTTCTGAACGATCCGTATCATGGGTTACCGTGGGGATTTACAAATTTCATCGCGGCCGATCATCGCGGCCAGCTTATTATTCATAAAGCGGGTCTGTTGCCTTATAGGGCAAATATGGCGGTGCGTGAGGTGTTTGTAAACAATGAATAGAGGATTGTTGTAAATTTAAGCGGGTGCGGAAAGGCTTTTATCAAAACATATCTTGGTTCAGACATGATTAATGATGTTTATAAAGCCAAGGTGATTTAATTTAAAGTTCTGAAGGCATTATTATAGTAACAAAGTGGTAATGATTATTGAAATGGCCGGAACAGTTTATTGATTTGTTGTAAGGTTGCTGGTGCAGAATTGATGATAGGATAATACTTTGTCATGTTATGAAGAGCTTGATGAGATGAAAATAAAGTAAAAATAAAAACAATTTGATATGAAAACATTTAAGTATCTATTAGTTGGAGCCATGTTGATGGGATTAGGTATGCCCGCTATGGCTCAGGATGCGAAGGCACAGGTTGATGAAATCACGAAAGTAATAAAGAGCAATCCGGCTGATTTGGCCGATCAGGTAAAAGCCGTGTATAAGAAAAACAAGAAGAACGCTCCTGTCCTTCTCGGTATCGGTCGTGCTTACTATGAGGTTAAAGACACTGTGAATGCACGTCTGTATGCGGAATATGCCCGTAAGGCAGATTCTAAATACAGTCCTGTGTATATTCTTCTCGGTGACTTGGAGGCTCTCAACAGCGATGGCGGCAATGCTGCCGTACAGTATCAGCAGGCAATATATTTCGATCCGAAAAATCCGGAGGCTTATTATAAGTATGCGAGTGTATACCGCAAGGTGAGCCCCGCCGAGGCTGTTGCCAAGTTGGAGGAGTTGCGTACACATCGTCCTGATATTGCCGTTGACGCCCTGGCAGGCCGTATATATTATTCTTCCAATAAGTTTGATGATGCCATCCGTTGCTATTCAAAGGTTGACATGAACAACATGGAAGAAGTTGACCTTACCGATTACGCCATGTCTCTTTGGTTCACGCAGAAATACGACAAGAGCCTGGAGGTCGCTAAGTTCGCTCTGACAAAGCAGCCTCGTGATGCCGGCTTTAACCGTTTGGCATTCTTCAACAGCACCGACCTCAAAGACTATGACAATGCGTTGATGTATGCTGATGCTTTGTTCAATAAGTCAGATAGTGCAAAGTTCTCATATTTTGACTACACATACTACGGAAATGCTTTAAGTGGAGCCAAGAAGTATGTGGAGGCCATCGAGATGTACAAGAAAGCTCTTGGACAAGAGATTACCGATAAGTCAAAGCGTGCCGGTGTCATCAAGCAATTGGCTGACGGTTATAAGCAGAATGACGATTATGCCAATGCGATTAAGACATACGAGGAGTTCCTGAAATTCGTGGATGCGCCTTCCGCTACCGATATTGCCGGTCTTGCTCAGCTTTATACACAGTATGCGAACACTTTGCAGGATGAAGCAAAGATGGAAACTTTCAAGAAAGCCGAGGGCGTATATGACGATATGGAGCAGAAGTTCCCGGCTGCCGTTGAGTATACAACGTTCATGAAGGCGCGTGTAAACTCTTACATGGATCCGGAGACAAAAGACGGTAAGGCAAAGCCGTATTATGAGAAATTGGCAGGCATGATTGAGCCGAAAGCAGAGAAAGACGCTGCTGACAAAGCCCGTCTCGTTGAGTGTTACAGGTATCTGGGCTACTATACATTGCTGCAAGACGACAAGGAAGGAGCTGATGTATATTGGAAAAAGATACTCGAACTTGATCCGGACAATACCATTGCAAAGCAGGCTTTGGGCATCGCTGACAAATAATTATACCCTTATAATCAATTGAGAGGAGATCCGACTGGGTCTCCTCTTTTTATATTTTAGAGTATTGATTATATTTGCTTGCAGCAAACATTTTCATTTTTATTGGTGTCCGGTAAAACGCGCCTTACTTTTGCAACATCCACCAACATATAAGCGCATGAACTTCGTCAGAATGGCTATATAAAGGTCATATATGCCATTTTCTTGTGATTTCAGTGTTCCTATACAGCGGTTACATCAGCTATCCGGCAAACAGAATGGCGGAAAATATATTGAAAAATTTTACCGGACACCAATATTTCATTTTATGGTATTGAGGGCACTGTTTTTATCGGTTTTGAGTATTGTGATGAGGTGGCGGTATCGTCTGTATGCGGTGTCATCGGTATTATTATACAGATAGGAAAAATACTTTTATTCCATCGTTTATGGTCTGTTTGTTTATGCTATTGGCCGCATCTTGCGGCTTTTAGGCATGTTTGGAATGTTCGTGAAAATTATTCATTATCCGTTTGTCCCGTTTGTTGTCTTTTCATTTCCATTAGGCAATATTCCCCATTCATGCCTGTTTACAGGCAATCAATTACAATATGTCTTTTGGTAAAAACTTCCCGTTCTTGCCGTATGTGTTTCCAGTCCGGCCTGCCGCCGGACTTGTCATGTGCTGTTGTGTGCCGATACGTTGCTTCGCAGCATGATGCCAGCCGGATAACAACAACGGTTATGATTGAAAACCGCAATCACGTGCGGTGGCAGGAAGTGGGCGTTACGTCTATGTTTAATACCTGTTTACAATTCTTTTCGTTTAGGGTCTATGTTTGGCAGAAAGCCTGTAATCGCACCTAAAAGCGGAAGCAATGTGCTGATTTGAAATATAAACCGCACGCTTGTCTTATCGGCCAGCCAACCGAAGAACGCCGACCCGAGGCCACCCAGCCCGAACATCAGGCCGAAGAACACCCCGGCGATCATTCCCACCTTGTCTGGCATCATGTCTGTGGCATATACGAGTATGGCCGAGAATGCCGATGATATGATAAGGCCGATTATGACAGAGAGCAGTATTGTCGCCGTCTGTCCGACATAGGGGAGTAACAGCGTGAACGGCGCGGCACCGAGAATAGATACCCAGATAACATATTTGCGCCCGATGCGGTCGCCCAACGGGCCGCCCAGAAATGTTCCGGCAGCCGAGGCGGCGAGAAACGCAAAGAGAGCGTACTGGGCTCCTTGCACAGTCATGGCAAACTTATCCATCAGAAAGAATGTGAAGTAGTTTGTCATCGACGCTATATAGAAATATTTTGAGAAAACCAGTATGCCGAGAATGAGGAGTGCCGTGCGTACTGTCCGTTTCGATAGACGGGGTGTCTCCTTGGTGGCGGCCGCATGGTTTCGGGATGCGAAATACAACTGCTGCCTGTACCAGTTACCGATGCGGACAAGTATGAAGATAGCCAGCAGCGCGGCCAGCGCGAACCAGCCTATCGCACCCTGCCCGAATGGTATTACTACCAGTGCGGCGAGCAACGGCCCCATGGCGCTCCCTGCGTTCCCGCCCACCTGAAAGATGGATTGGGCCAGTCCTTTGCGCCCTCCCGAGGCAATCTGTGCCACACGTGATGATTCGGGATGGAATACCGATGAGCCGCAGCCGATCAGTCCCACTGCCGTCAGAATCCACCCTAATGACGAGGCGGCCGCAATAGTCAAAAGACCGGCGAGCGTGAAACACATTCCGATGGCAAGCGAGTAAGGTCGCGGCCGTTTGTCGGCAAGGCGGCCGGCGACGGGTTGCAACAGTGATGACGCAAGCTGGAAAACCAAGGTTATCACTCCAATCTGGGCGAACGTGAAGCCGAATTTCTCTTTCAGTAAGGGATATACAGCCGGAATCACCGACTGCATCATGTCGTTTAGCAGATGGGCGAAGCCTATGGCCAGCAAAACCGAGTAGGCAGTATGATGTTTCGTTGCCCTATGGAATTCATTATTTTTCATTTCCGTTGTCCGGTATAATTAAACTCATTTTTATCTTATTATCATTCAATCTGGATTATATATTCAATATAATGATACGTTTTTCATGTTCTTAAATCAGCCGCAGGCTCGTCTTGATTATCTCCTCGAGTGTCTTTTATTTCCGTTGTCCTTACCTCGTTTCCATGTTCTTTTATTATGCGTATCAGGTCTTCCGTCCGAAGCGTGATTGTGGCCGTATTGTCGTTCGGGTGAACGCCGATTAGAGCAGGAGCGTCCGTGAAATCATTGTCAATGAGCAGGCACACTCTGCGTTCACGGTCGTTTAGAAGTCCGAGGGGTGACACAGAACCGGCAACGAGGTCCAACAGTCTTCTTATCTCGTATTTGTCGGCCAATGCCAGGCGGCGTGTTCCGTTGCTGCGCCTGATTTCTTTCAGGTTTATCCGTTTTTTTCCTTTAACGGTTATGAGGTAATATCGCTCCTTCTTGTCGTCGCGTACAAATATATTTTTGGCGATGATATCGGCTTGCTGTAATCCCGTATCGGCAAGTTCATCCATGTTGTACACCGGTTTATGCTCTGTTGCCTCATAGCTTATGTTCCGCGTTTTCAGATAGTCGTATATAGCCTGTTTGTCCATAAAAATCTTTCAATGACATTTTCCGGTCGGCAAAGATAATAAAAGTTTCAGTCAGTGTAAATGTCGAGCCGCCTTTTTTAGTCGTTTTACCCTGTAATCATACACAATCATACCTGCTTACATCATGATTTGTAAATTTTAGATCATAAAAAAACGACTTTGTTTTTTCTCATTCTACGTTGACGGATACGATATGGATTGCGATACATTGGCTGACGGAATATGCGTCGGCAACAATATTTTATTGTTTTTTCCGCAACGGGATACTCGTTGGAGTGTGATTGGTTGGTAGTTGCATTGCGTTTAGCGTCCCGTTGGAAGACAACGGGACGCTAAACGCAATGCAATTGGATACTTATTGTGGAAGACTGTGCAGGTTGATGTTCCCGGATTGGCAGGAAAAATGTTTATAGTCAAGGTATTTACCTGAAATACAGATGGTTATGTAAAAGAGCTTAAGACTCGCGTATTTTCGCCCACCGCATTTTAATTTTGAAACAAGCAAAATATGAACGGCTTTTTGTAATATTAATTCTGAGTGCGTACCGTGTGGCCGTAGATGGTTTCCAAATCCTGTAAGCAATTATTTGTTATTTGGGGGATTATTTATGAACATTCCGACACCCCACAAGTAATTTACTCCTACAGCATCACAGCTGTCACGTGGTATTGCAATCGCCGCATGGCTTCATCCCAACGTTTGCCGGTGTTATTGAAAGCGGAAACATTCCTCAAAGCGATGGACGGGAAAATCAAGAACATTCGCGTCGAATACAGGGACAACAAATTATGGAGTGCCCCCTCCCGGCCGGTTTCGGTAACGAATAGTAATCAAGGTATTGCCAAACAGAAATCACAATTGCGGAAATACATTGAGCCAAGGAAGAGGATTATCCCCGTCTCGTTGAAAACACCATAAAGATTGAAGCCCTGAAAATCGCCGGCATGGAAAATATGCCCATTACAAGGCGATGGAACATATCCTCGAGTACGAACACATCGACCTGCTCGTCAAACCCGCTTCAAGGAGATACTCCTGATTAGTCAAGTGGGCAATACTATAATCTGACCGCTATTGATAGCAATCGGAAGTAGATAATATGAACTAATGTAAATTAAAATTTAGTCATCAAATTGGGTGGCGAAATATATGTATACTAAGAAGAGTTTGTACATAAGGAAGTCATACTTCCACTTTGCCTTTTATCTCACAATACCGCGTTATACAAATATCCCAAAACGATAATAAACAAAGTTATCAGTCCAAAGAAGACACCAATCAAACGCCATGTCATTACTTTCTTTAACAACGTGGCTTCGGGAAGTGAAAGCCCGACTACAGCCATCATAAAAGCGATAGCCGTTCCCATAGGGATGCCTTTAGCTACAAAAACTTCAATCACAGGCACTATTCCTGCTGCATTGGCATACATCGGAACTGCCAGGATTACCGAAAGAGGAACCGCAAACAAGTTTTCCTTGGACATATACTGCTCAAAAAATCCTTCAGGCACATAACCGTGCATAAAAGCACCGATACCAATGCCAAGAATAATATACAAAAGTACTCCTTTGACAATCCCACATGCTTCTTGTATGATAACTGGTAGTCGTCTAAAAAACGGAGTGCGCTCTTTTTCCCATATTCCTGAGCCGGAAGTTGGATTTTGCTGAATTTGTTTTACCCAATCACTCAAATAAGGTTCTAATTTCATCTTGCCCAGGATAAATCCGCCTGCCATACCTAACAGAATACCGCTAATTACATAGATAGAGGTAATGCGTAACCCGAAAGTGCCGATAAACATGGCAACAGCAACCTCGTTTACCAAAGGCGAGGTTATCAGATAGGCGAATGTCACTCCCAACGGAATGCCCCCTTTCACAAATCCGATAAACAGCGGTATGGAAGAACAGGAACAGAACGGGGTAATAGCACCAAATAAGGCTGCAAAGAAATATTGCAATCCATATAGTTTACGAGAGGTCAAATAATTGCGCAGACGTTCTATCGGGAAATAGGCATTTATAATGCCCATTATCACGCTGATGAAAAATAATAATATCAAGATCTTTATCGTATCGTAAAAGAAGAAGTTTATAGCTTCTCCTAAAGCTGTTGAAGCATCCAAACCGAAGATGTCATACACCAGCCAATCTGCAAATCTTTGTATCATAATCTTATTATTGTTTTGAATAACACGAACATATAACCTAAAAAATCATCGGTTACAAGCACATTTGGGCAGCTCTTGTTTTTTTATCTCCGTAATGTAGAATTTTGTAAATTCATTCTTGATTTCATTACGCACTCTTTCAAATTCACTTTTAATAAAGTCTGTTGTTCCTATTGCTTCCGAGGGGTCATCAAAACCGATATGCAACCGTTTCCCTACACTGCCCGCAAAAGCCGGACACGTTTCGTTGGCACTACCGCATACTGTTATCACATAATCCCATGTTTCACTTAAATAAGTGGTTACATGGGCAGGAATATGCTTGCTTATGTCGATGCCAACTTCTGCCATTGTCTCAACAGCCAAAGTATTAACTTTCTTTGCCGGATGCGTACCGGCGGAATACACTTGTATATTCTTGTCAAACGATTGCAGGAAACCATGCGCCATTTGGCTGCGACAGCTATTTCCTGTGCATAAAATCAAAATTTTCATATTATACCCCAATTTATCAATCCATAATAAATGCCAACCAAGACAAACAGTATGGCTACCATACGATTAAACCACTTCTGGACAGTCTGTACACGGTTATAAAACTTTCCTATACCTGCCACGCTGTATGCCAAAATCCAAGCGACAAGCATAACAGGAAGCCCTGTTGCCAATGCAAAAATGACAGGTAGCAAATATCCATTACTTTCCATAGCCGACATGGGAATAAGCATGCCAAAATAAAATAGACCACTGGTCGGACAAAACGCCATGGCAAACAATATCCCCAGCAACAAACTACCCCATGAGCCTTTTAGTTTTTCTGTCTTTTCAGTAGTGGAAAATCCGACCTTGGGTAACTGCAATTTATCACCGAACAGCATAAACAGACCTGTCAAAATCAAAGCCGGAGCAAGCAGCTGTTCTCCCCATTCGCTGATACCTTTTTGTATGGCAAACATATCAGCGCCCTTTCGGAGTATTGCGACAAGTATTGCGCCTGATGCAGAATAAGCCAATACACGTCCTAAAGTGTATAGAATGCCATTTGTAAATATCCGGTTACGGTTATTTATATCTTTACTGATAAATCCTATGGCGGTAATGTTGGTAGCCAATGGGCAAGGACTTACAGCAGTCAACAGACCGAGCAGAAAAGCGGTAATAATAGGTATCTCGCTATTATCCAGCCATGTTTGTAGGTATTCCATAAAACTGTATTATTTTAGCAACTGGTTGATTTTTTGTTTTAATCCTTTCTTGAAAGCCGATGTGTTGTTTCGGGCATTCTGAAAACCAAAGCGTGTCATGTCGTTACGTTCTTCTTTACCGTTCTTCCATTTATTAACATAAAGAGATGACCAACTTACACGATATTTCTCCGCCAGCTTTTCGCCTTCGGGAGTTGAAGTGTCTGTTTCTTTGAAACGTAGTTTACCATTTTTGACCAATTCTGCCAAATCTGCATTGACCACTTCTTTCGTGTATTTCTCAATGGCTTTGCAAGTTACACAACGTTGTTTCCCATGAAAATAAAGAACTTCCACATAGGTGTCTGCGGTAATCTGAGCCATTCCCAAAATAGAAAACAAACAAGCAATGGTAAGGAATAAAAAGCGTTTCATCATAATCTGATTTACTTGGTTAATACATCTTTTATTTCTTTGGCAGAAAGTTTGCCCTTTGCCACAACCTTACCGTCAACAACGAGAGCAGGAAGCGTCATTACATTGTATTCCATGATCTTCATCAAATCTTCTTCTTTGGTCACTACCGCATCCAATGTTAATTCTTTTACTACTTGTTCAACTGTCGCATACAGAGCCTTACAGCCAGCACAACCTGTTCCTAATACTTTAATTTCCATAATTTATAAATTTATTATATTAAACGTAATTCGTAAAACAACGAACATTAATGTTAAAAAAAGGGGATTATCAGCAACACTCCCCCGATTTGCATATACATTGCCCGAAAAACTCCTTAAAGAGTTCACGAGCCAATTGCCAATTCTCTCGGTTGATACAGTATTTCACTTTAGGAGTTTCAACCTCTCCCTGTATAAGCCCCGCATCTTTCAACTCTTTCAGGTGCTGTGACACGGTAGCTTTGGCAATGGGAAGTTCTTCGTGAATATCCCCAAAATAACACGTTTTCTGCTTTGCCAAAAAGTGCATAATGGCGATTCGGGCAGGATGTCCCAATGCTTTGGCGAATCTTGCCAACTGTTCCTGCGTAACTGTATAATCTTTCTTTTCTTCCATATCGTGAATATTGTTCGCAAATATACGAACAATATCCCAACAAACAACAAGATTTCCATTTTTTAACAAACTACAATATATGATTTTATATTCTCGCTAAAGGAACAGAACATTTTTTAGTCAACAAAGTTCCATCCATTAGGATGATTGGGAACATCTCTGAAAAAATGAAAAAGCTAAGTGATTGATTTCTCAATACTTAGCTTTTATCTTCGTACCCAGACCCGGGGTCGAACCGGGACGGATTGCTCCACTGGTGTTTGAGACCAGCGCGTCTACCGATTCCGCCATCTGGGCTTTGTTTGCGGGTGCAAAGATACATATAAAATCCGAAACGGCAAATTTTTTGTGAGGAAAACTTGGCCGGTAATGTAAAAATGGTTGTTTAATCTGTTATCGGTTTATTTGCCAATTGCCCGTTTTTCTTTATCTTTGCAAAAAATAGATGCATCCCGGTAATATGAGACAAGTTTCATTATGCTCTATGTGCGCTGTCTTTTCGGCGGGTGTGTCGTGCGTGTGTAGATGTGCCGGTGGTGGTGATTGTGTCGTGCGGCGCTTATCGCGTTCCTCGTTCGATATAATCGGTTTTAAACCGAAGTCTATGTGTCTGAATGTGTTTGTATAATGATTTGAAAACGATATTACAATTATTTATGATTATGAAGAGAATACTGTTGTCATTGGCAATGATATTGCCGGCGTTGGCGTCTTTCGCTCAGTCAAAGGTGTATTTCACGAGTGATATAAGTCCGGAGGCTCTCGTGCGGATATATGAGGCCGTGGGACGGAAAGCCGAGGGGCGTGTGGCCGTGAAGATAAGTACGGGAGAGGCGGGAAATCCCAATTATCTCAAGCCCACGTTGATAAGAAATCTTGTCGACAGGGTCCATGGCACTATTGTGGAGTGCAACACCGCTTATGGCGGGAAGCGGAATACTAACGCCGCCCATTGGGAGACGATAAAGGCACATGGTTTCGATTCGTTGTTTGCCGTCGATCTTCTGGACGAGGACGGTGAGATGAAGATACCTGTGAGGGACCGAAAGCATTTGAAGTACGACATAGTGGGCAGTCATCTCACACGTTATGACTTCATGATAAACCTCGCCCATTTCAAAGGTCATCCCATGGGAGGACTCGGCGGGGCCCTTAAGAATGCGAGTATAGGCGTTGCCTCGGCCAATGGAAAGGCTTATATCCACACTGCCGGATATCAGGAGAAGGTGGAAGGACTGTGGGACCATGTCAGCGACCATGATGGATTTCTTGAATCAATGGCCGCCGCCGCTCAGGCTGTGGATGATTATTTCGGTGGAAATACGCTGTATATAAACGTGATGAACAACATGACTGTCGATTGCGACTGTGTGGCGAGGCCCGAACCGGTGAGACTTAAAGACGTGGGAATACTGGCGTCGACAGATCCTGTGGCGCTCGACCAGGCTTGTGTCGACATTATTTTCAATATAAAGCCGTCGGCCGGCAACGACAACAAGCCGCTGACAGAGAGAATAAAGAGCCGTCATGGTACGCATACGATAGACCATGCGGAGAAAATCGGACTCGGAAGCAAGCAGTATACGATTATTGATATAGACAAGAAATGATGTACGTAAAGAAAGACTAAGCAGCCGTTTGCTGGTTTGTGATATCCTTGAATAGATACGGATTTTTCATACTCGGCCTGATGCCTGTATGGTTTATCCGGCGGCTTGGCGTTTTTATGCTCTCCTTATGAAAAAAGTCTTTCAACGCGGCCTTCGGTCAATTATTATAAATCCTTAAAATCTTTGTCCGTGTCGGTTATAATGATTAACTTCGTACCAAATTTAGAACTAATACAGACATGGAATTTAACAAGGATAATTATTGCGTGATACTGGCCGGAGGCAAGGGACGCAGGTTGTGGCCTTGCAGCCGCGACAAGTATCCCAAGCAGTTCATGGACTTTTTCGGTTTCGGTCGTACGCAATTGCAGGCTACTTATGATCGTTTTGCCGGCATACTGCCTGTAGAGAATATTATTGTCTGCACGAATATCGAGTATGCCGATATTCTGAGAGAGCAGTTACCGCAGGTACCCGAGGCCAATATCGTGGTTGAGCCGGTGGCCCGCAATACGGCACCGAGCGTGGCCGCGGCCGCCATGAGGATATATGGGAGAAACAGTGAGGCCCGGGTGATAATAACACCGTCAGACCAGTTTGTGCAAAACGAGAAGGCTTTTGCCGACAATGTGTGTCGGGGACTTGACATAGTAGGTGGAAATGATATTATGCTCTCCATGGGCGTGAAGCCTACGCGTCCCGAGCCGGGATACGGCTACATACAGCTCGGTGAGCGGCTTGACGGCAGTGAGGTTTACAGGGTGAAGTCTTTCACCGAAAAACCGGAACGCGATTTCGCCCGTATGTTCGTCGAGAGTGGGGAGTTTTATTGGAATACGGGAATGTTTGTTGCCAATGTAAGGTACTTCGGTCATACTCTCAGCACGATGTTCCCCGATATTCTCAGTGTGTGGGAGTCGGGAATGAGCGGAAAGTCGCTTGGCGACGCGATGCCTTTCATCACTGAGAACTACTCTTCTTTCCCCAATCTGTCCATAGATTACGGCATATTTGAGCGTGTGGACAACGTGTGTGTGATGACGTGCGACTTCGGATGGGCCGATCTCGGCACGTGGCATTCTGTATACGAACTGATGCACAAGGGTGATGGAGACAACGTGCTGATAAATACCGATGCTGTTTTGGAGGATTGCAGTGATAATGTGATAAAGCTCCAGGAGGGCAAGCTCGCCGTGATAAACGGACTCAACGGTTATATTGTGGCGGAGAAAGACAACGTGTTGTTTATCTGTAAGAAGGGAGATTCGTCTTCGTTGGTGCGTAAATACGTGAATGAGGTACAGATGAAATACGGTGATGATTTTATATAGAATGTGTGAACGGCTTGATGCCGTTCATATGTGTTAAGAACATAAAGGCACGGATTTTTATCTGTCAAAAAGATAAAAATCCGTGCCTTTATGTTTCTGCCAAGTCATTTCGGATTGCTGCCGTTTTTTGCCCTGCCGTATTGACAGGCATGACCTGAGGTCGCTTTCCTGCGGCTTCGCCATATATCGGTAATGACAGGCGCTGATGTATCATATCATAGTTTCTCAAACTCTTCTCTAATGCTTTTCGCGATACTCTCGAACTCATCCTTATCGAGTTTGAGCTTGGGATTAGAGAAAACCATGTCTTTTTCCGACCTCATCGGCACAAGGTGAATGTGTGCGTGTGGCACTTCAAGGCCGAGCACGGCCATACCCACTTTTCTGCATGGAAAAACTGTCTTTATGGCGCGAGCCACCTTTTTTGCGAACACGGTCATTTCCGCCAGTTCGTTGTCATCCAAATCGAAGATGTAATCTTCTTCTCTTCGCGGTATCACGAGAGTATGTCCTTTCACGAGCGGATTGATGTCGAGAAAAGCGTAGAATTTTTCATTCTCTGCACATTTGTAGCTCGGAATTTCTCCGGCTGCAATCTTTGCGAATATTCCTGCCATGCGTCTGTTACTGTTATATGGTGAGAGATGTCTGTCTTTTTGTTTTTCGGCAATCCTGTCTTGGAGTATAATTGCCGGACTCTTTAAATGGAGATATTGTCTATTCTCAGTTTGATCGTGCCTCTGGGTATGGTTATCTCTACCTCGTCTCCCACCTTCTTGCCCAGCAGTCCCTGTGCTATCGGTGTCTTTATGGATATTTTTCCTGCGCGCAGATCGGCCTCGTTTTCACTCACGATGGTGTATGCCATTTTAGACTTGGTGGTCAGGTTTGTCATTTCCACCTTGCAAAGTATCTGCACCGCGTCTGTGCTCAGTCTCGAAGTATCGATGATTTTCGCTTCCTGGATGGCCAGTTTCATCTGGTTTATTTTATCTTCGAGATGAGCCTGAGCCTCTTTGGCGGCGTCATATTCGGAATTTTCACTTAGGTCGCCCTTGTCGCGGGCCTCAGCAATGGCGGCCGATGCCTTCGGACGCTCCACGCTTTCCAAGCGCTTTAACTCGGCTATCATCTTGTCGTAGCCTTCTTGTGACATGTAAGCCATAATTTTTTCTTTTTATTGTTGTTAATGAATACTTTTAAGGATGTATCAAAAAAATAAAGAATTCCAACACGCTTGATGCCGGAATCCTCATCTCCAATTATCTTTTCGTATATCCTTCGTTGCAAAGATAGTCATTATTTTTGAATGTGCCAAATCGGCGGATGTTAAAATTTGCTTTTCCCATGAAAAGCAGTTACCCTCTGTTCTAATGAAATGGCGTGGGGGATGCCTTATATTTTATTAAGTGTGTTTTTCCTATCGGTATTGACGTTATTTTTGGGGGTGTAATTCTTTTCAGATGAAGATAATTTTAACTATAGAATTGATTTAAGTCAAGAAAGTGTATGTTTAACACCTTAATGTCTGTGTATCTGTGTTCTTTTTTTGGAAAATAGTCGTATATTTGCAACGTGTTTTTCATAGTATTAGATTTAAGGTTAACAAAGGTTGGGTCTCAGCGGAGACCCTTTTTTATTTTTATCCGATAGTCTTTTCGTTGGCCATGACTGTGGTTGCGCTGGCTCCGTCTTGCAGCAGCGATGATGGGTTGGCGGGCAGTATCGAATTTATTGATTGCGGTTCTGATGCCGCAATCAGGTTTTTTTTATCCCGTCAGGTTGTTCCGCACGGCTGATTATAAATATACGGATAAATGATTAAGAACAAGAGACAAATGAAAAGGAAATATCGGTTATTTATTTTAATGTTGTTTGCTGCTGTGTTTGCCATTACTGCTTGCGGAGACAACAACGATGGCGATTATGACGGTTTGGGAGAGGAACTTACCGGGGCTAATCACTGGGGATTGAGTGATGCGGAGTGGGCAGAATGGCTGAAACAGGAGGCGCTTCAAGCCGATTCGATGAATATCGCTTACATATTGCGTCAATTGTGTGATATAGAAGAGGATGCGCTGGGCAACAAGAAGTACACTCCTAAATACGGTGAGATACTGGATTTGGTGCGTCTAGGGGTGTATACGTTGGCCGATAGTACGGCAGAAGAAGCCGAGAAACGATTTTGGTGGTTGTTGCCCGGTACGCTTTCCGATAGCCTTCAAGCCAATTTTCCCGGCAGGTTGGAGTATGTCACAGCGAATGGCTCAGTCAGATACGAGCCCGGTGACTGTGTCGACGCGTTGGGAACGATATATATAGATATTCCGGAGATACCCGAGGTAGAGAAGATAATGATAATTCCTTTCAATTATTGGCCTGATAACGATAGTTCTTCGCCATTCACGATAGGTTTGGTATGGCAGGAAAAAAAGCACTGGATACAAGTATGTTTGCGTGAGAGAACGCAATGGAGGGCAGATGGGAATAATGGTGACTTACGATGGCGGATGGAGCGGTCTTGATTATTGGAAAGGCAGGGATGGTGCCCTTAGAGATACTTATAGTAGCTGGATATACGACAATCTGTCGAGCGAAGCGGCGGCAAAGGCGCTTGACGCGTTGGTTGGATATAAGACAGATCAGGCTCGCGCGGCTTTCGCCGCGATGGGACAAAGCGGTTATTTCAGGCCTGGATCAGGCGATGCGCGCTATTATGCCACATCGAGAAGCGGGAAAAATTCCATTGGGGACCGTTGGATTATCATTATACATTAAAAATTTATAGTGCGTCAATCGGAGCGGACAAATTTATAACCATAGAATGGAAGACATGTGATGGTACCACTTACGATTTGCGTAATAGGCAAAATTATCTTATGTACTCTAAGGAGTTCGACTATATGGATTCTGGTAAGAGGGATACGGATTGGAACCGTATAGCAAAATAACCTTGTTCGTATATGCGTATATATTATTGGGGTATTGCCTTCGGTTTATGCCTGTTGACGGCCTGTGATGATGTTGATGCCATTTTCATACCTGAGGAGCGGGCTGAAGCCGAGGTCACGGTGGTCTGTTCGATAAACGGGCCGGGCGACAATGGATATAATGATGCCGCCCTCCGTGGAGTGATCGGGTTCGGGCAGCGCACCGGTACACAGCTGTCGATAATCCATCCTGCCGATACGGATGAGGCCGTAAGGGTAACGGAAGAGTGGAAGAGGAGCACTGCGGGCAAGCGTCCCCGTTTGCTAATCTTGGCCGGGAGCGACTATGAAACTGTCGCACGTGAACGATGCGGCGGGCTGGCGGATAATCAGAGAGCGCTATTCTTTGAGGGTGGCTGGGGCTTGCTAGATCGTGTAAGTACGTTCAGTATATGTCGTAACGGTACCGCTTATCTGGTGGGATGCATGGCGCAAGGATGCCCCGAGGCCCATATCGTGAAAGCGTGTCTCGGCGACATGGTGGTTGAAGAAGCCGCGTCGGCGTTTGCTTCCGGATATATGAAGTATAGTGCAGGCGGTTCGCTTGAAGTACACACGCTGGTTTCAGACTACACAGGCTATGCAATGCCCGACAGCACCTATAGAATGATGGCGAGGGTAGATGCCGACAATCCCGGCGGATGATTTTACTTTCCGTTTTGGCCACTGAACTCGGTCTTGCGATGGAAATGTGACATACGTGGATGAAGATGGTCTGCGTCAGGCTGTCGCTATGCAGGTGAATGACCGTCGTCTGTGGAACAAGGCGCTGATATTCGTGCCTGGAAGCGAAGAGTTCTCTGTTGTTTTCGATGATGAGTTGGGCAGGCTCAAAGCGGCAGGAGGGCCGGCTTTCACTTTTCCGTCTCTGCTTTGTGCGGACATGATGTATTCAAATACGCTCGAAGGCAGATTGAAGGCTATGGAATACGAAGGAGTGTTGCCCACGGCCGGATCCTGTTTCAGGATTTATCAGCGCTTTCAAGGCGCGATTCGACATTGATCCGGCTGGCGGTGATGCGCACTTCTACGACGCTTTGTTGCTGACGGCTTATTCTATCGCCACGATGCAAGCATCAGGAAAGACTCTCGATGGAGGTGGAGTTTTAAATGCCGCTATATTGCAGACTGTGGACGGGCGTGATGCTTGGAATGGCAGTTGGATGCCGTCAGACATGCACACGGCATTCGCCATGATTGCCAATGGCCGGCATCCAGACCTGCGCGGAGTGACGGGGGACTGGACATTTGACATTAAATCACATGCCAGTGTGCTCAACACCACATATAGCCATTGGATTAGGTGGACGGGAAATATCACACATTGGAGTATCTTTCGCCCGATGGTGGCGGCAGAACGACAAGCACTTTGCAGGCCTGGGACTGGCAGATACGACATATGCAGACATTCGATGAGAATCAGCCGGATATCGTTTACGGGCCGCAAGAGGAAAACAGGGCGGTGATCGTATCTACAAGCGACACATGGAGCAACTACCGCCATCAGGCCGATGCGCTGGCTATGTATCAGTTGCTGCGCCGTCACGGTTATGATGGCAGGCATATAGTGTTCATTTCCGAGGATAATTTCGCCTTTCACCCTAATAATCTGTACAGGGGAGAGATACGGGTGCGGCCGGACGGTGAAAATTTATACCATGATGTTGTCGTAGACTATCGTCTGAGTGATATAACCATTGCAGACCTCAAAGAGATAATGCTCGGTAATAAGGTATATCCCGAGGTGCTGGATGCCGATGAACGGGATAATGTTATTATTGGTGTCCGGTAAAACTTTTCAATGTATTTTTCGCCATTCTGTTTGCCGGATAGCTGATGTAACCGCTGTACAGGAGTACTGAAATCACAAGAAAATGGCATATATGACCTTTATATAGCCATTCTAACGAAGTTCATGCGCTTATATGTTGGTGGATGTTTCAAAAGTAAGGCGCGTTTTACCGGATAGCCAACTTGGCTTGCCCCAAAGAGGGCTTGTCCATGAACAAAACCAGAAGGAATAAGTGCTATGACATGTTTACCGGACACCAATATAATGTTATAGTGTTTTGGTGCGGTCATGGTGGTTGGAACCGTTTGGCATGGGGTGATAATACCATAAAGGGCAAAGATGTGCGCGGCATATTGGCCGCCATGCACAATGTCGGACGGTATCGGCGTATGTTATTCGTAATTGATGCATGTTACAGCGGGAGTATCGGTGAGGCTTGCTTGGGTCTACCGGGAGTATTGTTTGTAACGGCAGCAAATGCAGACGAGCCGTCTAAGGCAGATAAGAAAGGCATTGACATGGGAGTATGGCTTTCAAACGGTTTCGCACGTGCCTTTCATGAAACAGTGGACGAAAGGCCGGATATAACACTGCGGGACTTGTACTACATACTTGCCCGTAATACCGTGGGCAGTCATGCCACTATATACAATGCGGAATGTTACGGCAATCTTTTCCACTTAACGATGGGTGAGTATCTTAACAGATGATGGCGGATATAACGACCAATTAATATTTGTTGTTATGTTGGCGGGATAAAAATACGGCACTATAAAATATTTACAAGATACTGTTTACGATTTTGTGTGGCACGGTCTAAAAATTTTGTGTAAATGAAAAATGTTTTATAGTGCCGCCTTTTTTCGCATAAAATTCAAGGCCGTGCACACAGAATTTTGGATAGTGTCATCAGGACAGGGCATGTTTTATAGTTCAATACACGGATTTTCTTTTTTGCGTAGACATGATAAAAAACGAAGTTTTGTATCAAACTATTGCGGTGCATCTCAAAAGTTAGTCACTAAACTTTTTTGCTTGCTTTTTACAGTATGCCCCTCTTTTTTTATATTGTCCGTTTACAAGAAATTGTATATCGTATGGTTTATGGCAGTCCTATTTTTCATTTATAAAGAAGATTTTTGCCATTGTCTCTTTATATATTATATATGTGTAATTAGTATTTGGACTTGCTTTGTCCTTCTCTATTCCTGTGTATCCGACTTCTGTTCCTTCTCTTGTTTTTCTCTTTCCTTCTCTTTCTCCTTCCTTGTTTTTTTTGCTGTTTTTTTTCTTTGGCCTGTCTTTCCTCTTTTGACCTTGTCCTTCTTTTCTCTCCTTCCTTCTTTCTTTTTTTTGTCGTATTTCATTTTCCTTTTCATTTGTTTGTTTTTTTGTGTTTTTGTCTTGTTTTTGTGCTGTTTTCCTTGACCTGCGTCAATTTAGTATAAAATTACCGTTGTTTTTCGAATTTTTTCTTAAAATTATTTGGTTTGTGTCCTTAAAGTCCTTACCTTTGCATCCGCTTTCAGGGTTGAAGCCCTGGTAAGCGTTAAGAGAGAGTTCTTTGACAGACTGAATAACAGAGAAAGTAGTAGTACAAGAAGCGTGCG
>NZ_JABKKK010000010.1:0-136127 GCF_013166535.1 Prevotella sp. PTAC | reverse complement strand
GACGAGACAAAGGAAGATTTTGAAAGGCTGAGGTGGTAAAGATTTTATAGACAACGAGCGTGCTCGGAATACCTATAACATTTTCAAGAATTTCACCGGAAAGATTTTCAAGACAGGTGTAAGCTCCGGAAAGATAAGGAAAGACGGCAAATCATACAGAGCGGAGAGTCAGGTAAGGAAATGGAATCGTCTGGCAGGAGAGGACAGATATGAATCTGTTATAACACATAAAGAACCGGCGGGAAAGAATGCAAGAGAAAAGATTTATAATTATGAAAGAGAGAGAGCTGATAAATTAAAAAAACAAGGATATTTAACAGATGAACATAAACATAAAAGACCATAAATTATGAACTTAAGATACATTAGTTTAAACATACATCATGAACATTATTCAGGTATAAGTCAAGATTTTAGTTATAAATTTCAATTTAATGTTAGTTTTGTATACTACTATTTATCAAAAGCCGTTCGCAAAGAAAAGATAGAAACAGGTATCTATAATATGATTAATGTTCTACTATCTGCAAAAATAAAAGAACCCACAATAAAACTAATTGAGTATTTTAAAGCAATAGAGGTTACAATCCCTTTCGATGAAGCGGAACAAAGCCGATATATCGCAATGGGTATCGAGGAACGATACGAGTTTTATCTGACAATGCTGGAAAAAGGGTATTATCTGGCAAATATCGTATGTGACGTAAAGCCGGAGATACTTATCGGACTTCACGAAAAGTTCAGACAGGGTGGATACAGAAACGAGTGGCTGTTCAAGAAAAAGAGGATAAAGGAATATGGAATAAATGTTGTGCTCAACTGCGTGTTAACATCATTCGACTTCAAACTCATGCTTACGGTTCTCGACTTGAAAAAGAACTTCATTGCAGAAGGATGCATATATCAGACTTATCCGGATGGAATATTTTTTTTTAAAACAATAAAGAACTTGGTCATAACGGATAAAAAACTGATTATAACGGATTTTCTTGATCAAGATATGATAGAATGTAAGCTGGAAGATCTCTTGAAAGGAATAATAAAAGCAAAATGCGTTGACGAACATACGTGCATTACATATACAGTGACGAGACAAAGGAAGATTTTGAAAGGCTGAGGTGGTAAAGATATAAATACAATGCCAAAAACAAACATAAGATACATCATGTCGCTCATAGCAGCGATATTCGCCATAAACGCACCCGGATGGACAGTAAATAAATATACATACCACGGAAAGAGCGTCTCATACACATACGGAGCAAACGACGAGGTACAAAGGTATAAGTATAACGGCAAGGAACTCGACAGGCTGCTCGGACTCGACTGGTATGACTACGGGGCGAGGATGTACGACCCGATATTATGCAGGTGGAACAGGCCGGACCCGCTCGCGGACGATTATCTGAATGTCAGTCCGTATGTATATTGTCTGAATAATCCGATAAAGCTGATTGATATTGACGGGTTGAAACCGGGAGACTTTTTCAGAACGGCAGATGAAGCGGCTATAGATTTCGGATTGTATTACAATGATAATTCTATACGGGAAGGAGTAGAGTATGGCAGCAGCATATTCAAAGTAATGAATAACAAAGGCGAAATCGGATATACTTATACAATTGCCAATAGAGGTAATAAAGATGTGGTTATTTCAAGCAAGGCTCCTTGGGGATTTAAAACCGTTGCCACTACTCATACACATGGGCGCAGTACTGCTAATGATTCAAAGTCTTTTTATGACAATTACTATTCAGGAATGAGGGATAAAAAACATTATATCCTACCTCCCCATAAATTAAAAAAAGTAAAAACGCTTGATACCAATATTGGCAATGCAAATATAGATAAAATAGATTCATATTTAGCAAGTCCGAACGGGGAACTGCAAAAATACAACCATAGGACTGGTAAAATAAAAGTATTATCAAACGAAATGCCAAGCGACCCCAATGACCCTGATAGGCAAAATAGCATTTCACCTTTCTTTGAAAAGGATAAAAGTATGTTTCTTGACATAAAAGATTTTCCTTCATTCAATCAATATTTAATGACACCATAACATATTACAATTATGAAAAAGAATAATAAATGCATATACGGAATACTTTTTTTTATTTCTATTGTTATATGTCTGATAATAATAGGAACAACACAAGAAAATCAGAAGCCTAAGCCTCAACCTAAATTATATGAATTTAACGGTATTAGGAAACACGAAAGACCTCAGGAACAAGCTCCTGATTTCGGAGAATTACCCATGGATATATTTATAGACGCTTCAATAGTTCCCAAAGTTACAACACCTGGTTTAGCTGTCCAAATAAGCTCAATCATATTTAAGGCTATACATGGAGAGAATTTAGTAGCGACATATAAAAGATATAAAGTCACATTGATAAACAATAGGGTGTGGTTGGTTCGTGGATATAACACCATTGTTCATAGTACATTAATGATACAAAAAAATGATGGAAGAGTTCTGCATATCTCAATGAATCCAAATAAGAAGCAAAACAAGCAATACAAAGAAGATATAGAGAGACTATTAATACAGATTAACAGATTTAAAAAAGATAATAATTATATCTCAAAATATGGATATACGCCAGATAGCACAGTGTATGAATTACCGAATGGCGTTATAAAAGATGCTCGGACGGCAGCCGAAGTTGGGTATGAAATAATAGATTTTCATAAAAGCCAACCTATTCAGATAGAATTGTATGATAAAACTTTGTGGTATATCAGAGGGACTCTTTCTGGTGGAGGAACCGGAAATCTTAGTATTCAAAAATCAGATGGAAGAATAATCGCTATTTATTATGAAAAGAACTGAATAGTATACAAAATTAGACGGATATTCCAAAGGATTGGAAACAAACCAGTACTATCCGTTCGGAACATTATACTTAAACGACAAAGAGTATGAGTTACAAAGGTATAAGTATAACGTAAAAGAGCCGGACTGGCTGCCCTGGCTCGGAAACTTTTTATAGTAATTACTTTTCGGGAATAATGGATGATGGCAAATCCTACCACCTCATAAAATGAAAAAAGTTACAAATTCAAAGAAAAACATAACCGACATTGGAACCGCAAATACACACCAAATAGATTCATATTTAGCAAGTCCGAACGGGGAACTGCAAAAATACAACCATAGGACCGGTAAAATAAAAGTATTATCAAACGAAATGCCAAGCGACCCTAATGATCCTGAACGATTGAACCGGAAGCAATCATTTCTTGAACAAAATCCCTATAGTATTATTGACATAAATAACATATTTTTATACAATCAATATTTAACAATACCATAATACATTAAAATCATGAGAAAAAGAATATATATATATGGAGTTATACTTTTAATATCAGGTACAATATGCTTAATAATATTAGGGGGTATGTCATCCAAAAGTACTATCAAAAGATCAAAAAACGAACAGAGGCCTAAACTTCAAACCAAACTCTATGAATATAGAGATTCTAAAGATAATCCGGACATATTATATTGGGACTCGGCTCCTGATAATGGATATTTGCCAATAAGAGTAGAAATAAATACCATGAGATATTTGGGAATAGAGACGGCAAATAAAGCCGTTCAAACAAGTAATATACTATTCAAGGCTTTCCATGGAGAGAAATTAACAGCGACATACAAAAGATATAAAGTGACCTTGATAAACGATAAGATATGGCTTGTCCGTGGATACAATACTTTTGTCCATAGCACATTAATGATACAGAAATCGGATGGACGTGTATTGCATTTGTCTATAAATCCTAATCAGAAAGGAAATAAGCATTATCATGAGGATATGAAGAAATTGCTATCAGGGATTAATAAATTCAAAAGGGACAAGAGCTATATTGAAAAATACGGATACACACCGGACAATACAATATCAGACCTACCGAACGGTATAATCGAAGATGCAAAAACAGCTGCTGAGATAGGATTTAAAATATTATATTCCAACGAAGGAAATGATATATATAAACGGCTACCTCTCATTGTAAAGCTACGCAACAAAGAAGATATATGGGAGGTTTGCTTGTTTTACGATGGATGGCTGGGATGGGGTGGCGTTTTTATACAAAAATCAGATGGCAGAATACTTCATGGTTACGCATATAAATAACATCAAAGACCAGAATCATTATGAAACTTAGATTATAGAAACCGCTAAACAATTTGATGGAATTTTAATAACAAGATAAAATCGTGAAGCAGGAGAGGACAGATATGAATCTGTTATAACACATAAAGAACCGGCGGGAAAGAATGCAAGAGAAAAGATTTATAATTATGAAAGAGAGAGAGCTAAAAAATTGAAAGACCAAGGATCTTTAAAAGATAATAATAAACATCAAATACTGTAGATGTCATGAATTTAAGATACATTTATTTAAACATAAGCCATGAATACTATTCAGGCATAAATGAAGATTTTAGTAACAAGTTTGGCTATAACACCTGTTTTATAGGCTATTATCTGTCAAAGGCTGTGCGTAAAGAAAAGATAGAAACTGGCATTTATAATATGATTTACGTTTTACTATCCGCAAAGATTAAGGAGCCGACAGTCAAGCTAAGCGAATGTTTTAAGACAATAGAGATTACAATACCTTTTGATGAAGCTGAACAAAGCCGTTATATAGCAATGGACATCGAGGAACGATATGAGTTTTACCTGACAATGCTGGAAAAAGGATATTATCTGGCAAATATCGTGTGTGACGTAAAACCGGAGATACTTATCGGACTTCACGAAAAGTTCAGACAGGGTGGATACAAAAACGAGTGGCTGTTCAAGAAAAAGAGGATAAAGGAATATGGAATAAACGTTGTGCTTGACTGCGTGTTCACATCGTTCGAATTCAAACTAATGCTGACAGTTCTCGACTTGAAAAAGAACCCGATAGCAAAAGGATGTATATATCATACGTATCCGGATTATACTTTCTTTTATAAAACAATAAAGCACTTGGTTGTAACTGATACAAAACTTATTATAACGGATTTTCTTGATTATAAGATAATTGAATGTAAACTTGAAGACCTCGCGAAAGGAATAATAAAAGCAAAGTGTATAAATAAGAATGCTTCACTTTACATATACAGTGACGAGACAAAGGAAGATTTTGAAAGGCTGAGGTGGTAAAGATATAAATACAATGCCAAAAACAAACATAAGATACATCATGTCGCTCATAGCAGCGATATTCGCCATAAGCGCATGTGGACATATGGAATATATCAATGTGAAATGAGTCATTTCACATTGATATACCTATATTCAAATTCATTTCAAAACCTTTTCAAAGAATTCGAGCACACGCTCTTGGGCTTTCAAGCCGCATGAGTGGGGGATATCCCATATCTCGGTTTCAAGATCGCCAGACGCCCCTTGGCTGTCCCACACGGCGTGCATGGTGTCGAACGCACTCCGCACACCGTCAACAGGGAAGAGATGGTCACGGCTGCCGTTGATGAACAGCATCGGTTTGGGGCAGGCCAAAGAGGCAATGTGAGGATAGTCGAGATACTGCCGCAGGGCGGGAATGCAATTGGCAAAACCGCCGTATTCCCGCTTTTTGTCTTTCACTGACATCTGAACATCGGTGGTCACCATCCAACAGATGGCAGCACCGGCCTTTACCCTGTCGCTGAGGGCTGAGAGCATCCACGCCCGATAGGCTCCCATGGAACATCCGGCGCACCCTATGCGCGAGGCATCGACACAAGGCAGCGTTGACAGGAAATCGGTACCGGCGATATCGTCGTAGGTCATGAACGCACTGAGATCACGGCCGAGCATCATCATGTTGCCGGCGATGATGTCGTACTTGCTACGATCGACCCCTTCCTCACGGCCGCGTTCGCCCCACATCGGGGCATCGGCAGAGAACACCACATAACCGTGACGGGCAAGGAAATCACCGAAATAGCTGCTGTCGTAGAGCCGCTCCACCCAGCGGTCGGCATCGTTTGTGACAACGGTATCTTCATCAAACGGGCGTATCATCTTCTCCTTTCCTATAAAAAGATGCCCCCCGTGGTCGTGCAGCATGTTGACGGCCGGGAACGGTCCTTTGCCGTCGGGCACGAGCAGATAAGCCACTATGCGCGAGTAGGCATTTACGTTGAACTCTACCTTGCGTGCCGTATATCCGTCGCGGCGCTCCTCGGCAATGACTTTCATATCGTAGGCGGCCGCTTTCAGCGGTGGCGCCATCATGCACTCGAAAACTTTTGCACGGGCTTCTTTCTTCCACTTTCCGAAGTTACGGGTGTGGCTGTTGCCCCAGGCCATCGGGTACGTCAGTTCTTTTTTAAGCTGTTCGACATAGCATGGCAGGTCGAACGAGAACTCATACTTGCCGCGCTTCTGCGGCTTACGCGACTTCTGGGCATCCGCGCACACACAGACCGCCAGCAAGAGAGCCGCAAGGGATAGTCTTTTGATTAAATTTGTCATCGGTTATCTATTGTTCGTTTTCTATAAGCAACAGTTCATAGTCGGCCACATCAAGCAGGCTGCCATGTTTAAAACCCACGCTCCGGAACAGAGATACCTGACGAAAACCGAGTCGCTCATGAAAAGCGCGGCTGGCGGTATTGCAAGCCGTGATACATGCTATCAGAGCATGGCAACCGCAAAGACGGCACTCAGCGATGAGCCGTTCCATCAACCGCCGCCCCACCCCACGGCCGCGGCACTGCGGTGACAGGTATACCGTGGTCTCGAACGTATGTGCGTATGCAGCACGCTCTTTCCATGCGTGGGCATAGCAATAGCCTGCTATCACCCCCTCTTCCTCACAGACGAAATAGGGATAGTCGGCCGACAGGCTCCCGATACGCCGCCGCATGGCCTCGACCGTGACCGGCTCCGTCTCGAAAGATACCACCGTGTTCACCACATAATGGTTGTAAATGTCCGCTATCGCCGGCGCATCAGCCGGTGTCACCCGTCTTATCATGAAACAGTTTATACTACGATTGATGGTGCAAAGTTACGATTTATTCATATATCACAAAAATATATCTTTGCCTAACATGCCGTTTTTCATGTAAAAACGACAATAAACGGCCGAAAGGCCCTGAGGCTTCACAAAAAGAACAATTAATTATACTTAACCACGGAAGCCGGGAAGACAAGAATGGAAAGTATGATAATACGAACAGACGCAGTGTAAATAAAATATCACAGATTTAACATTTTTGTTTTACGCGAAATAGAACAATCAGTACGATACACAATGCGATATGTCGCATTGTGCAAAATGATAATCTTGCAGATTTTCTGCAACGGGATACTCATTGGAATGCGTTTAGCAACACTTTGCGATGCGTTTAGCAGCCCGTTGCAATCCATTTAGCGTCCCGTTACAATGCAGCGGGACGCTAAACGGACCACAACGGGTATCCTAATGCAGTGGCCGTTAATGGAAATTAATATCATACCCACGGCAAACCGCAGTACCATATTGACCTACAGCGACTTACGTTAAGAACCGAAATACATGGATATTTCCGGCCGCAGATTTTAAATTTCAGAACAATCGAGTATTCAAGACGTTTTTGTAATAATTATTCCTAATTATCAACACTTCATTTTTCAAGGCAAGAAGACACTTTCAACAAAGATTTATTTTTTTATACAAAAACCGTTTTTAACTGACATAAAAGCGTGAATAACAGGCTTTGAAAACAAAATGAAATGGTACATTGAAACATGCCGCCTCACGCACCATAAACAAGTCATGGCCTTGCACCAATATGCAAGAACCGTCATCACACTACGTATATATATACAACATCAGGAACATAATCGCCGAAAAAAAACGAATATGTATGTAGAAAAAGTTTTATGTACAGCATACATTTGTCATGAAATTCGTTTAACGGACTATACTGTCATCAAACAGAACAATTGACAAAACCATACACCACCCGACGTTCGCCTGAATTTTAGAACATGGATTGAATACCATAAATAAAAAAGAACTGATATATAAATACCCATACAAGAGCAAAAATGGCGGCGGATAATGATAAGGCAACCGGTGAAAGGATAAAAAAGAATTCGACGCGGAGACAACCAAACATCACATTATGGAAGAAACACGAAAATAAAACCGCTGACAAGAAAAAGCCCCCCAAAAAAACAAGGGCAAATCCCATGATGGGATTTGCCCTTGTTTACAGATATAAAATGATTGTTTTTTTATTCCTTTGCGGCTTCCACCGCCTCCTCGGCGAAGTCAAGAACATTCTTGCGGTTGGCCTGAATACGGTCGTACTCCTCCTTCGAACCCACAATAATCTTCTCATACTCGCGCAGACCGGTACCGGCCGGGATAAGGTGACCGCAGATAACGTTCTCTTTCATACCTTCGAGACGGTCCACCTTTCCACGGATAGCGGCCTCGTTGAGCACCTTGGTCGTCTCCTGGAACGAGGCGGCAGACATGAAACTCTTTGTCTGAAGAGCGGCACGGGTGATACCTTGAAGTATCTGCGTAGACGTTGCGGGCACCGCGTCGCGCACCTGAACGACACGAAGGTCACGGCGTTTGAGCGACGAGTTCTCGTCGCGGAGCTTACGTGCAGTGACAATCTGGCCTGCCTTCATGTTCTCGCTGTCACCGGCATCGGTCACCACTTTCTTGCCCCAGATACGGTCGTTCTCCTCGGCAAAGTCGAGCTTGTCGACGATTTCGAGTTCGAGGAACGATGTATCGCCCGGATCGTTAATCTGTACCTTGCGCATCATCTGACGCACAATTATCTCGAAGTGCTTATCGTTAATCTTCACACCCTGCAAGCGGTAAACGTCCTGCACCTCATTTACGATGTACTCCTGAACGGCTGTCGGACCCTTGATGGCAAGGATGTCGGCCGGAGTGATTACGCCGTCGGAAAGCGGAGTTCCCGCACGCACGGCATCGTGCTCCTGTACAAGTATCTGCTTAGACAACGACACGAGGTACTTGCGCTGCTCACCGGTCTTTGACGTAACGATAATCTCACGGTTACCACGCTTGACTTTGCCCATGGTGACCTCACCGTCGATTTCTGAAACGACAGCTGGATTGGACGGATTACGAGCCTCGAACAGCTCTGTGACACGGGGAAGACCTCCGGTGATGTCACCGGCCTTTCCTACGGCACGTGGTATCTTTACGAGAGTCTCACCGGTCTTGACTGTCTGACCGTCTTCCACCACCACGTGGCCACCCACGGGGAAGTTATATGTACCGACCTTTTTGCCATTGGCATCAATAACGTCACAGGTAGGTACTTTCGACTTATCCTTTGATTCGGTGATAATCTTCTCGGTCAAACCTGTTGTTTCGTCGGTTTCCGAACGGAATGTCACACCCTCGATAACGTCATTGAACTTCAATGTCCCGGAGTACTCGGTAACTATAACGGCATTGAACGGGTCCCACTGGGCTATCTTGTCGCCCTTGGCAACCACGTCACCGGTCTTGTAATATAGCGAAGAACCATAAGGTACGTTCATCGTCGACAATACGATATTGGTATTTGCGTCCACAAAACGAACCTCACCAAGACGGCTGACAACCATCTCGCACTTGCGGCCTTCTTCTTCAAAAGGTACCGTACGCAATTCTTCAAACTCTATCCGGCTGTCGTTCTTTGCCACGATAGACGCATTGGCGGCAGCATTGGCAGCCACACCACCGGCGTGGAAAGTACGAAGAGTAAGCTGTGTACCCGGCTCACCGATGGCCTGAGCGGCTATGACACCGACAGCCTCACCTTTCTGAACCATACGGCGGGTAGCAAGGTTACGTCCGTAACACTTCATGCAGACTCCATGCTTGCTCTCACATGTAAGCACGGAACGGATCTCAACACTCTCGATGGGAGAGTCTTCGATTATCTGAGCTGCGGCCTCGTTTATCTCTTCGCCTGCCGACAATATTGTTTCACCCGTATTAGGATGGATAATGTCATGCACTGTAACACGGCCGAGAATACGCTCATAAAGAGTTGATATTACCTCATCACCGTTTTTCAACGCCGTGCAGACAAGTCCGCGAAGTGTTCCACAATCCTCCTCATTGATGATGACATCATGAGAGACATCCACAAGACGACGTGTCAGGTATCCGGCATCGGCTGTCTTCATGGCCGTATCGGCAAGACCCTTACGAGCACCGTGTGTAGAGATGAAGTATTCAAGCACCGACATTCCTTCCTTAAAGTTAGAAAGAATAGGATTTTCGATAATCTGCGCACCCTCGGCTCCTGCCTTTTGTGGTTTTGCCATAAGTCCGCGCATACCCGACAACTGGCGAATCTGGTCTTTTGAACCACGGGCACCCGAGTCAAGCATCATGAATACGGCGTTAAATCCTTGATCGGCCTCGGTCATCTCTTTCATCAAGACATTTCCAAGGTCGTTATTGATATGAGTCCACGTGTCGATAACCTGATTATAACGCTCGGTATCGGTAATGAATCCCATATTATAGTTTTCAGTAATCTGACGGATTTCCTCGTTTCCTCTTTCTACAAGCGCCACCTTTTCTTCCGGTATGATTATATCGTCGAGGTTGAAAGAAAGTCCGGCGAGATATGCCATCCGGTAACCAAGGTTCTTTATACCGTCAAGGAACTCGCACGCCTCGGCAAAACCGACGGACTTAATAACGTCAGCGATAATGTCGCGAAGACTCTTCTTGGATATGACCTTATTGACAAATCCGACTTCCTCCGGGATAATTCCGTTTACAATCACACGGCCGACAGATGTCTCTACCATCTTGTCCACAAGGCTACCACTCTCGTCAAGGTCCTTGACGATGACACGAACCTGGGCATGCAAATCGCAACGACCCTCATTATGAGCGATTATCGCCTCCTCTGGACCATAGAACGTAAGTCCCTCTCCCTTTGCGCCCGGACGGATTTTGGTGATATAATAAAGACCAAGCACCATGTCCTGAGAAGGCACTGTGATAGGAGCTCCGTTAGCCGGGTTAAGGATATTATGGCTCTGAAGCATCAATATCTGGGCTTCGAGAACAGCCTCGTTGCTCAATGGGAGGTGGACAGCCATCTGGTCTCCGTCGAAATCGGCATTGAACGCCGTACATGCCAACGGGTGCAACTGAATAGCCTTACCTTCGATAAGTTTCGGCTGGAAAGCCTGAATACCGAGACGGTGAAGTGTCGGGGCACGGTTAAGGAGTACGGGATGACCTTTCATCACGTTTTCAAGAATATCCCAAATAACCGGTTCACGGCGATCCACGATTTTCTTTGCGCTCTTTACAGTCTTTACAATTCCACGTTCGATGAGTTTACGGATAATGAATGGTTTATAGAGTTCGGCTGCCATCAATTTCGGCAAACCGCACTCACCCATTTTCAATTCAGGGCCTACAACGATAACCGAACGAGCGGAATAGTCTACACGCTTACCAAGAAGATTTTGACGGAAACGACCCTGCTTACCTTTCAATGAGTCTGAAAGTGATTTCAGCGGTCGGTTGCTGTCGCTCTTCACCGCACTGCTCTTACGGGAGTTGTCGAACAAACTGTCGACAGCTTCCTGCAACATACGTTTTTCGTTTCGGAGAATGACCTCGGGAGCCTTTATCTCAACAAGTCTCTTCAAACGATTGTTACGTATGATAACACGGCGATAAAGGTCGTTAAGGTCTGTAGTGGCGAAACGTCCGCCATCCAGTGGTACCAAAGGACGGAGTTCTGGCGGGATAACCGGAATTATTTTCATAATCATCCATTCGGGATGATTTACCTCTTTACTCGTACGGAACGCCTCTACAACCTGCAAACGCTTCAGGGCTTCATTCTTACGTTGAACGGAAGTGTCGCTATTGGCACGGTCACGAAGTTCATACGACAATGAGTCCAGATCTATTCTGAGCAAAAGGTCGTAAATAGCTTCCGCACCCATCTTTGCTATAAACTTATTCGGGTCATTATCATCAAGATAAGCATTCTCAATAGGAAGCTGGTTATCCAATATGTTATTATATTCATCCTCTGAAAGAAGGTCGAACATATTTGAACCCGGCATATCATTGCCTTCCGCGTCTTTCTTGCCGGCCATCAAACCGGGCTGTATGACAACATAACGTTCATAATAAATAATGGCATCGAGTTTCTTCGTTGGTAAACCGAGCAAATAACCTATCTTGTTAGGTAAAGAACGGAAATACCAAATATGAGCTACCGGAACAACTAATTCGATATGACCGGTACGCTCTCTACGAACTTTCTTTTCTGTAACCTCAACACCACATCTGTCACAAACGATGCCCTTGTAGCGGATACGTTTATATTTACCGCAAGCACACTCGTAATCCTTTGTCGGACCAAAAATACGCTCACAAAACAAGCCGTCACGCTCAGGCTTGTATGTACGGTAATTGATTGTTTCCGGTTTGGTCACCTCACCAAAAGAACTTTCCAAAATCTCTTCAGGAGACGCAAGTCCTATGGTAATCTTGGTGAAATTACTCTTTATCTTTGAATCTTTTTTGAAAGCCATATTTTCTTTATTCTATATTATTTATGTAAAGAGTTTCTGATTAATCGAGAGTTACACTCAAACCGAGACCCTTCAACTCATGTAAAAGTACATTGAGTGACTCCGGAATACCGGGGGTCGGCATGGATTCTCCTTTGACAATTGCTTCATAAGCCCTGCTACGACCCACAACATCATCAGATTTGACTGTAAGTATCTCTTGAAGGACATGACTTGCGCCAAATGCCTCAAGTGCCCAAACCTCCATCTCTCCGAAACGCTGTCCACCGAATTGCGCCTTACCACCAAGCGGCTGCTGTGTAATAAGTGAGTAAGGACCGATGGAACGGGCATGCATCTTGTCTTCAACCATGTGGCCTAGCTTCAGGAAGTAAGTGATTCCCACTGTCGCCGGCTGGTCAAAACGCTCTCCTGTCTCACCATCATAAAGATGGGTTGAACACAAATGAGGAAGCCCGGCCTTGTCTGTCCACTCTGCAAGATCTTCAAGTTTTGCGCCATCAAAAATAGGAGTAGCAAACTTAACTCCGAGTTTTTTACCGGCAGCACCAAGAATGGCTTCAAATATCTGGCCAAGGTTCATACGAGATGGCACACCCAGCGGGTTCAAGACCAAATCCACAGGACGACCATCCTCAAGGAAAGGCATATCTTCCTGACGAACAACTTTTGATACAATACCTTTATTTCCATGACGACCGGCAAGCTTGTCACCCACACCAATCTTACGCTTCTTGGCTACATAAACCTTAGCCATCTGCAAAATACCGGATGGCAACTCGTCACCGATTGTTATAGCAAACTTCTTGCGCTTCATCTCAGCATCAAGGAGTTTGTATTTCTTCATGTAATTTATAATCAACTTGGCAATAAGCTCGTTATTATGCTCGTCATCAGTCCAATTACTGATCTGAATATCTCCATATTCAAGATTTTTCAAATTGGTCATCGTAAACTTACTACCTTTTGTTATAATCTCCGCTCCGGTATAGTCCTTCACTCCTTGTGACACCTTATTATCTGTCAAGGCAAGCAGTTTATCAACCAGAATATCTTTCAAGTCTTCTACCTTTGCCTCATATTCCTCGTCTATTTTGGCAAGAACTGCCTTATCCTGTTGCTTGGTCTGACGATTTTTTATCGCACGGGCAAACAATTTCTTATCAATGACAACACCAGTCAAAGATGGATTTGCTTTGAGCGAAGAATCCTTTACGTCACCGGCTTTATCACCGAATATGGCACGAAGTAATTTCTCTTCTGGCGAAGGATCGCTTTCTCCCTTCGGAGATATCTTACCGATAAGTATATCGCCCGGCTCAACACGTGCACCAACACGGATAATACCGTTATCATCCAAATCCTTCGTAGCCTCTTCGCTAACGTTCGGTATATCGCTGGTAAACTCTTCTACACCGCGTTTGGTCTCACGAACATCAAGAGAATACTCGTCTACATGAACCGAAGTCAATACGTCTTCACGTACAATTCGTTCATTAAGAACAATCGCATCCTCATAGTTATATCCTTTCCAAGGCATATAAGCAACAAGAAGATTACGTCCGAGGGCAAGCTCACCGTTTTCGGTTGCATATCCTTCTGTAAGGATATCGCCTTTTTTCACGCGCTGTCCCTTGTTACATATAGGCCTAAGGTCTATTGTCATATTTTGGTTCGTACGACGGAATTTTGATATTCTGTATTCTTTCAGAGCCGGCTCAAAACTTACAAACTCTTCATCTTCCGTACGATCATAGAGAATACGTATTGTCGTTGCGTCTACATACTCCACGACTCCCTCACCTTCCGCCGTAACCATAGTACGAGAATTCTCACAAACCTGCTTCTCTATACCGGTTCCGACTATAGGCGCTTCATTGTGAAGCAATGGTACAGCCTGGCGCATCATGTTGGATCCCATCAAAGCGCGGTGAGCGTCATCATGCTCCAAGAAAGGAATGAGAGATGCCGCAATCGAAGCAATCTGCTGTGGAGATACGTCCATAAGATCCACCTGCGATGGCGGAACAACCGGAAAATCGGCATCCTGACGGCATTTTACCACATCACGGATAAATGTTCCATCATCATTGAGCGGTGCATTTCCCTGACCTATTATATGGTCTTCCTCTTCTTCTGCCGTGAGGTATACTATATCATCATTATTGAGATCCGCAACCCCATTGTCAATCTTTCTATATGGTGTTTCTATGAAACCAAGTTCATTAATCTTAGCATACACACAGAGAGAAGAGATTAGTCCAATGTTAGGACCTTCCGGACTCTCGATAGGACATAAACGACCATAGTGTGTATAATGAACGTCACGCACCTCAAATCCCGCACGTTCACGAGAAAGACCACCGGGACCCAAAGCAGACAAACGGCGTTTATGAGTAACTTCTGCCAACGGGTTCGTCTGATCCATAAATTGTGACAGTGGGTTCGTTCCGAAGAATGAATTTATAACACTTGAAACAGTCTTGGCATTTATTAAGTCGGTAGGAGTGAACACTTCATTATCACGCACGTTCATTCGCTCGCGAATCGTACGACTCATACGGGCAAGACCTATGGAGAACTGATTGCTCAACTGCTCACCAACCGTACGGACACGGCGGTTTGACAAATGGTCGATATCATCCACCGTAGCCTTTGAGTTTATCAATTGTATAAGATACTTGATAATCTCGATTATGTCTTCTTTCGTAAGGACGCGAATATCCATCTCGGTATTGAGCCCCAACTTCTTATTTATACGGTAACGGCCAACATCGCCAAGATCATAACGCTTGTCAGAGAAGAACAAATTCTGTATGACTTCACGTGCACTTGCGTCATCTGCCGGATCTGCATTACGCAACTGACGATAAATATATAAAACGGCTTCCTTCTCAGAGTTACTCGGGTCTTTCTGCAATGTGTTAAATATAATGGAGTAGTCTTGTGCCACCGTCTCATCCTTATGAACCAATATGGTCTGAGCACCGCTTTCCAAAATCTCATCCATGTTATCCTCGGTAATCTCTGTCTCACGCTCCATGATGACCTCATTACGTTCGATAGAAACGACCTCACCTGTATCCTCATCAACAAAGTCTTCGTTCCAGCTCTTAAGGACACGTGCAGCCAATTTACTTCCGATATACTTCTTCATATTGGCTTTATTGACTTTTACTTCATCAGCCAAATCAAAGATACGGAGAATATCTTTATCTGCTTCAAAACCTATGGCACGAAGAAGGGTCGTAACCGGCAACTTCTTCTTTCTGTCGATGTAAGCATACATCACGTTGTTAATATCTGTGGCAAATTCTATCCAAGAACCCTTGAAAGGAATAATACGCGCAGAATACAACAAAGAACCATTGGCATGCACACTCTGACCGAAAAACACACCCGGCGAGCGATGCAACTGTGAAACAACAACTCTCTCTGCCCCATTAATAACAAACGTACCGTTTGCCGTCATATAAGGGATTGGGCCGAGAAATACATCTTGGATGACAGTACCGAAATCCTCATGATCCGGATCCGTACAATATAGTTTTAACTTAGCCTTCAAAGGTACGCTATATGTAAGACCACGCTCCAAACACTCATCAATTGTATAACGAGGCGGGTCAATATAGTAATCCAAGAACTCAAGAACGAAATTATTTCTCGTATCAGTGATAGGGAAGTTCTCTGAGAACACCTTATACAAACCGTCATTCTTGCGTTCTTCAGGCGGAGTGTCTAATTGCAGGAAGTCCTTGAAAGACTTTAATTGTACATCGAGAAAATCCGGAAACGGCATCGGATTCTTGACGCTGCCAAAATTTACTCTGTTGTCTATTAATTTTGAAGCCATAAAATGAATTTATCTTAATGGACCTATTGTCCCGTTTTTGTCTTATTATTATGTAAAAGACACAAAAAGGTTAAGAATCTCCTACTGAGAGATTCTTAACCATTAACTATTGTTGTGCACTATATTACTTGAGCTCAACTACGGCACCTGAAGCCTCGATTGTCTTCTTCAGGTTCTCAGCCTCGTCCTTAGACATGCCTTCTTTCAATGTAGAAGGAGCACCGTCCACGAGATCCTTAGCCTCTTTCAGACCAAGACCGCAAGCTTCCTTAACAGCCTTTACAACCTGCAATTTAGCAGAACCGGCTTCTTTCAGAACCACATCAAAAGAAGTCTTCTCCTCAGCTGCGGCAGCAGCGCCACCAGCAGCAGGACCGGCAGCAACAGCAACAGCTGCAGCGGCGGGCTCAATTCCATACTCGTCCTTCAGGACTGTTGCCAACTCGTTTACTTCCTTAACTGTAAGATTTACTAACTCTTCAGCAATAGCTTTAATATCTGCCATTTTATTCTAAATTTTAATGTTTTTTAATGTTGAATTATTTGACTTTTAAACTTTAATGCCTAAGGCCAAGTTTTATTCAGGACGCTCGCCTAAAGTCTTCAGCACACCATGAATGGTGTTTGCTCCTGACTGGAGAGCAGAAACAACGTTCTTTGCCGGAGATTGCAGCAATGCCACAACGTCTGCAATAAGTTCGTTCTTGCTCTTTAGAGAAGCTAATTCCTCAAGTTTATCGGCACCTACGAACAAACTCTCTTCCGCATAAGCAGCTTTAAGCGCAGGTATACCCTCCTTTGTATATTCCTTGAGCAATTTAGCTGGTACATTTGCCGTATTTGTGAACATTACGGCCGTATTTCCTTTCAAACAACCGTAAAACGGTTCGAAATCAACATCAGCTGCCATGAAAGCTCTATGAAGAAGAGTATTCTTCACGACAATCATCTTGATATCGCTCTTGAAACACTTACGGCGAAGATCGCTTGTTTTCTCTGCATTCAATCCGGATATGTCAACCAAATAGAAATGCGGATACTCTTTCAACTTCTCTCCAAGTTCTACAATTATAGTATCTTTTAATTCCTTTTTCATTTTACTAAACTTTTAACGAGTTATTCAACTGATTTAGGATCTACTTTTACACCCTTACTCATGGTGCTTGAGATAAAGATACTCTTAATATATGTACCTTTAGCAGCAGCGGGTTTTAATTTGATAATGGTCTGGATGAATTCCTTCGCGTTATCATAGATTTTATCAGCGGTAAAAGAAACCTTGCCGATTGACGTATGCACAATACCGGCCTTATCAACCTTAAAGTCTATCTTACCTTGCTTAACTTCCTTAACTGCCTTAGCAACGTCCATTGTCACAGTACCACTCTTTGGGTTAGGCATCAATCCGCGAGGACCGAGAACACGACCCAGCGCACCAATCTTACCCATACATGACGGCATTGTTATGATAACATCAACATCAGTCCAACCACCTTTAATCTTTTCGATATACTCGTCAAGACCAACGTAGTCTGCACCTGCTTCCTTAGCAGCAGCTTCAGCGTCCGGTGTACAGAGGCAGAGCACACGGGTAACCTTACCTGTTCCGTGGGGCAATGAAACCACGCCACGAACCATTTGGTTTGCCTTACGCGGATCTACACCCAAGCGTACGTCAATATCAAGCGATGCATCAAACTTGGTGGTAGTTATTTCTTTCACCAACTCTGCTGCCTCTTTCAAAGAGTATGCTTTCCCTGCTTCAACCTTATCAGCTACTAACTTTTGATTTTTTGTCAGTTTACTCATTTTCTTGAAGTTATTAATTATTTACCAGGGAACTCCCCTTGTACAGTGATACCCATACTTCTTGCTGTTCCGGCAATCAGCTTCATAGCTGCTTCCACAGTGAAGCAATTCAAGTCGCTCATTTTATCCTCTGCAATAGCTTTCACCTGCTCCCAAGTCACAGTTGCGACTTTTTTACGGTTTGGCTGCGCAGAACCGCTCTTAACCTTGGCTACCTCTTTAAGCTGTACAGCTGCAGGAGGAGTCTTGATTATAAAGCTGAATGACTTGTCAGTGTAGTAAGTGATAACAACAGGAAGAATCTTACCTGCCTTATCCTGGGTTCTGGCGTTGAACTCTTTGCAGAATCCCATAATATTAATACCCTTAGAACCCAATGCAGGTCCTACTGGAGGTGAAGGATTCGCAGCGCCACCTTTAATCTGTAATTTGATTAATCCAGCAACTTCTTTAGCCATTTCTTTATTAATAATTAATTTGATTATAGATGCGTCACAGACTTACATCTGTTCTGCTATATACGAAAGAATCAGGCACACCGTAACAATTTGTACCTTACTCTTTCTCTACTTGCATAAAACTTAATTCCAACGGAGTCTTACGTCCGAAAATCTTGACCATAACTTTCAACTTTCGCTTCTCGGCATTTACTTCTTCGATAATACCGCTAAATCCGCTGAAAGGTCCTTCCGTCACCTTCACTGTCTCATCAACACTATAAGGAATGTTCAAATCCACACTCTCTATATTTGTCTCTTCGGCAGTGCCAAGGATACGGTTCACATCAGTCTGTCTTAAAGGGGTTGGATTATCCAAACCACCCAAGAAGCCCAAAACATTCGGCATGAAGCGCAACGTATGCGCGACTTCGCCTTGAAGGTTTGCCTCTATAAGCACATAACCGGGAAGAAATAATTTCTCCTTGATAACGCGCTTGCCGTTACGAAGCATGGCATACTTTTCCATAGGCAGGAGAACCTGACTCACATTGGCAGCCAATACATCGTCGTGTTTGATTGCAGCCTCAAGATATTCCTTGACTTTTGCTTCCTTTCCACTAACGGCACGAAGAACATACCATTTCATTCCTGTTTCAGACATCTCAAATAGTAATGATTAATTAGGATAAACAGAACTCATGACAAACTTGAAAACCAAATCCATTGCCCAAACCACCAATGCGATAACCAAGGAAGCTGATAATACGATCACCGCACTATGTGTGAGTTGAGGCCACGTCGGCCAAGTAGTCTTATGCGCAAGTTCGTCGTAACAAGCCTTGCAATAATTTACAAATCTTTTAAACATGACGTTCTTTCTTTTTAGCACGGGATGAGAGGCTCGAACTCCCGACACCTGGTTTTGGAGACCAGTGCTCTACCAACTGAGCTAATCCCGTAAAATAGATTCCCGCCGTAAAAGAACGGGAATCTTTTTGATATTTCTCCATCGGCACCACACGGATGCCGATTTTAAGGATGCCGATTAATCGTCGATAATCTCTGTAATCTGACCTGCACCTACCGTACGGCCACCTTCGCGGATAGCGAAACGAAGACCAACGTTCAGGGCAACAGCGTAGATAAGCTCAACAGTGATAGTTACGTTGTCACCGGGCATTACCATCTCTACGCCTTCCGGCAGAGTGATTTCACCTGTACAGTCCATTGTACGGAGGTAGAACTGAGGACGATACTTGTTTCCGAACGGAGTGTGACGTCCACCCTCTTCCTTCTTCAATACATAGATCTGAGCCTTGAACTTCTTGAACGGCTTAATCTGACCCGGGTGGCAAAGTACCATACCGCGCTTGATTTCTGCCTTGTCGATACCGCGGAGCAACAGACCTACGTTGTCACCGGCCTGACCCTCGTCAAGGAGCTTGCGGAACATCTCAACGCCTGTTACGACAGACTTCTTGTCCTCACCGAGACCGAGCAACTCAACCTCATCACCTACGTGGATAACACCAGTCTCGATACGACCTGTGGCAACAGTACCACGACCGGTAATTGAGAATACGTCCTCAACAGGCATCAAGAAAGGCTTATCTGTATCACGCGGAGGCAGCGGAATCCACTCGTCCACCTGTGCCATAAGCTCCATTACCTTCTCTTCCCACTTAGCGACACCGTTCAGTGCACCAAGGGCAGAACCGCGGATGATAGGAGTGTTGTCGCCATCATACTCGTACTGGTCGAGAAGCTCGCGCATTTCCATTTCCACGAGTTCGAGCATTTCCTCGTCCTCAACCATATCGCACTTGTTCAGGAACACAACCAAGCGGGGAACGTTCACCTGACGAGCGAGCAGCACGTGCTCACGTGTCTGGGGCATAGGACCGTCAGTAGCGGCAACCACGATAATCGCACCGTCCATCTGAGCGGCACCTGTTACCATGTTCTTCACATAGTCAGCGTGACCCGGGCAGTCTACGTGAGCATAGTGACGGTTAGCTGTCTCATACTCAACGTGAGAAGTGTTGATGGTGATACCACGCTCTTTTTCCTCAGGAGCATTGTCAATCTGATCAAAAGACTTAATCTCTGAAAGACCGGCCTTAGCCAAAACGGTTGTGATGGCAGCCGTCAGAGTGGTCTTACCATGGTCAACGTGACCGATAGTTCCAATGTTTACGTGCGGTTTGGTACGCACAAAACTTTCTTTAGCCATAGCTTATTGTTTTAATTTTAATGAATAATCTTGATTTATTGTTTTAGAGCTGTAACTGAGAGTTGAACTCAGGACCTCTTCCTTACCAAGGAAGTGCTCTACCACTGAGCTATTACAGCGACAAAGAGCGGAAAACGGGGCTCAAACCCGCGACCCCCAGCTTGGAAGGCTAGTGCTCTATCAACTGAGCTATTTCCGCAAAACTTCCTTTTCAGAAAGAGAGTGGGTGGTGATGGATTCGAACCACCGAAGTCGAAAGACAGCAGATTTACAGTCTGCCCCATTTGGCCACTCTGGTAACCACCCTTAAAATGTTTTCTCCCTTGCCTCTGCTTCTGAGCCTCTTGTCGGATTCGAACCAACGACCCCGAGATTACAAATCACGTGCTCTGGCCAACTGAGCTAAAGAGGCTTTTCATTGCAGCCGTTCTCTTTCGAGTTACAACCTGTCTGAAAACGGCTGCAAAGATAGGCATTATTTTTTAATTACCAAAATTTTTCAAGGTTTTTTTTAATAATTCCTTGATTTTTCCTTGAATTTCTGAAGTTGCACCCGCATTGAGTCGACTCCAAGGTCAACGCTCTCTTCAAATGTATCACTCACCTTTTCCACAAAAAGCGTGCTTCCCGGCACCGTAACCGTTATGCTTGCTTCCTTGTTTTGAGCTGTTGCGGGCTTCACAACCTTTAATTGCACCTCTACTTTCTGTATTTCTTCGTAAGACTTCTCTAACTTGGCGATTTTTCTTTCGATAAACGCCTGTAATTTTTCGGTAGCGTCAAAATGAATTGACTGAATCTTAATTTCCATAGTTACCTCCTGTTTTAATAAGGTTATGCCCTTGGGTGGGCTTCTTTATAAACTTTCTTCAACTGCTCAAACGTTGTGTGAGTATAAATCTCCGTTGTGCCGAGTCCGGCATGCCCAAGCAGTTTTTTCACACTTTCTATGCCTGCGCCGTTGTTCAACATGGCCGTAGCGAAAGAATGACGAAGCACATGCGGGGAGCGTTTCTTCTGAGTGAGAACTCTCGAAAGATGATTTTTCACCAATGTCCGCACATTATATTGTTTCATCCGCTCTCCTTTGTCGTCTACAAAAAAAGCTCGCGATACAGGCAACACGACTTCATCGCGCATATCCCGATACTTCTTCAGAGCTTTTTCAAGACTACCCCCAAAAGGTATGACGCGTTGTTTACCTCCTTTTCCCGTCACTTTTATCTGCCGACCGACCATATCCACATCCGAATCGTCCAGCCCCGTGAGTTCTGAAAGCCGCACACCGGTTTCATAGAACACTGATAAAATAGTACGTGCACGGACATCTTTAAAAGATGTATCATCCCACCACTCCTCTTCATCGAGAAGTTTATCCATCGTGTCTTGCCGGACAAACTGCGGCAACAGCCTGGCTCGCTTGGGTCCTTTCACGACAAGTGTCGGGTCTTTGCCCACCAAATTCCGAATCAGAGCAAAACGAAAAAAGGAACGCAGAGCACTCAGTCTTCTGTTGACCGAGGTCGCAACGTTTCCTTTATCCATCATACTCTCCATCCATTTACGGATAACATCGGAATCTACCGACTGCCAAGAGAGTTGATTATCCAATCTTTTGAAATACGACTCAAAATCACGAAGATCTTTTTCGTAGTTTTGCACCGTCAGCGGCGATCTGTTCCGCTCATAGCGCAAGTAGTTCAAAAATTGTTCGATAACCATAAAACGCCTCGCCAAACATCAATCTTTCGGCAACGAATTTACGGAAATATATTCAAACTACCAAATTTTCCGAAGATTATTTTATTCCTCGGTGTTTCTCATTTTCTGTACGTAAACGGCGTGCTCCATCTTAAGTCTCTTCAAGACAGAGGGTTTGTCGAACTGCTGACGTGCGCGAAGTTCCTTGATGACACCAGTCTTTTCAAACTTTCTCTTAAACTTTTTGAGGGCTTTCTCGATGTTTTCGCCTTCTTTTACCGGTACAATAATCATTTTGCCTTTTTGTTTTAAATTTTTAATTAAACTTACACGTATCGAGACCAAGGCCACGATTTGCGGCTGCAAAATTACAATTAAATTATCTAACAGCCAAATATTCAGACACTTTTTTGATTGCTCTTCGACCCTTACAATGTTTTTCACCAAATTATTGCCCCACCATAATCATGATGACTCCGATTTTATTTGCAAACGACGACAAAAGGACAGGCAGCCAATGGCGACGGATTTAACGGCATCCTCCGTTAAATCCGCCTTTACCCTTACATGATAACCATATTTTATCCACGCATCCGCATTCTGTAAACATTATTCAAACAATGCGCATCGTCTCCACGAACGTATATTTATGCAAAACGGAATGAAAAGCGGCGAAATAACCATTGGAAAATGACACGTTTGTCACCGATGACACCTTGGTGCGTAGACAAATCATGATAACAAGGCCGTTTTCCCACAACGGGCAACCAACCATATCGCATTCGGATACCAATCGCGATGCATTTAACGGCTAAACGCCGTCCATTCGGCATCTAAATGCGGCTCAACGGATAGCCCGTTGCGGGGCGTGGCGACACATACCAGAGACCGGTGAGGCCACGTTTTGCATAAATATACATCCCGGTATAAACGTGTTTGCGGGGCTTCACACAGTGGTGAAGCCCCGCAAACACGGCATCCGGCAGTCGCCGTATATCTAAAAATAGGTGTAAAAAGATGCGTATGGCAGTCTGCCGCACGACAATGTCATATTTTATAGTCTTCGATTATTGCATAAATATGCAGGCACAGATAGTGTTTTTGTAATAAGAATGTCATATTATTCATAATGTCGGGATATTCGTACTGCACAAAGTTACCACAAAAACACCCACATAGCAAGGATTATCACGATACATTTGGCGATACGATGGGATGAGAGAATCGTATATATGTTAATCTTTCATAAAACATGTGCGAAAAAGAAACACAATCAGTCGATTTGTTAATATATTTGCAAAAAGCAATTGATAACATAATAAAACAGAATACCTATGAAAAAAACTTTATCACACATCATCCTCGTAAGTTGCTTCGCATGTCCGTCATTCGCCCAACTTAAAGTAAACACAAACGGTAATGTTGCCATTCAAAATGCGTCCGGAACTCCATTATCACCTCTTTCGATCGGCAACAACGGAAATTCCGATTTTACCATTTATTCCACCCACGATTCACGCAACGGAATTTTCAGCCAGGCAAAAAGCAATACGATACAATGGACGCTTGGCGGAGAAATGAAATCAATCTCAGACGGAATGAACTTCAATGTCGGCTTAAAAGGAGAAGCCGTCACATCAAACAATTTATACAAGAACAAAGGACGTTCATTTGGTGTAATAGGAAGCGCCGGAAACGCCACGCAGGGCTGGAACTATGGAGTTTATGGAAGACTTGCCGGCAGTGCTAACGGTGCGGCCGTATATGGTACGACAAACATTACGGAAAATGGAACACAACTGTTTCAAAGATATGCAGGATATTTCAATGGAGATGTAGGAGTCAACGGAGACCTTACCGTAAACGGAAATATAGACGGTGTTCTTCTCTATGAATCGGCAAATTTAAAGCAAATGGAAACGGCTCGCGGCAACAGTACGACACAAGAAAATGTTCCCGTGAAAGACATGCTCACCGGCATAAGCACCATATCTTACTATAAGGATATTCCGGTTAAAGCACAGGCCATAGCGGAAGATACGGCAAATGTTGAGGTTGGCAAAACCGATATTGAACTTCAAAAACTATCAAAGAAGCATTACGGGATTTCCGCAGAACAACTTGAAGAGATTTTCCCTGATTTGGTATATACAAATACCGACGGCACTAAAAGCATCAACTATATGGAGATGATACCATTACTCATACAGGCCATCAACGAACTGAACACAAAAATTGCCGAACTCGAAACGCCCGGCATATCAAAAAGAACTGCGCCGAAAGCAAATGAGACAACAGGGTTGGACGACATCACGAATGATACGGGTTCGCTGCAACAGAACGTCCCTAATCCTTTTACCGGCACAACAACAATAAAAATGAATATCCCCGCATCCGCAAAGGCCGCCATGCTATGCGTATATGACTTGAACGGAAAACAAATAAAACAAATAAGCATTCCCAACCGTGGCGAAACATCTCTTTCGTTCTCCGCAGACATGATGAGTGCAGGAATGTATCTATACTCTCTTATTATAGATTCCAAGTTGATATGCACAAAAAGAATGGTGATAAGTGATTGACAAATCATTCATACACCAAAAAGTATGAACGCATTTGTGTTATCAATATTCATCAACCTTAATTATGGAGAAATATGAACACGATTAAAAACATCATAATAACCTATCTGTTCGTTGGCTGTTTATTTGTTCCCACGGTGGCACAAGAGACAAAAACATTTTCTGTTAACTTCAACGAAAGTGACTTTAACTTGAATACTGATGACAATGATAATATTATTATCAGCTCATCAAAACGTTTGACTGCATATAGTGAAGACACATCAACACCCGGATTACCATATATTCCTATGAATATTCTGATTGGCTCTAATCAGAACTATAAAAATTTAACCTTTTCTATTGATAAGAAAATAAAGATAAAATCGAATGTCATAGTAGCTCCTAATCCGGAGGTATGTCCCACCAATGTTAGTGCTACAAAAGATATTATAGAATATAAAGCACCTTTTTATAAAGAAGCAAAATATCCAATCACGGAAGTCGAATATTCCGGTATTAACAAAATGGATGGATATAAAATATTAGCTCTCAACATCTGTCCTTTCATTTATGACGTAAAGAATAAAGATTTATATTTGGTAAAATCATTAACTATAAATGTTTCTTTTGACGAAAATAAAAAAATCAGCCTTGCACCCCATTCTAACAGAACAGGTGCTGTTATGTATAATGTGGTAAAAGATATTATTGACAACCCCAATGACCTTGCCCACCTTTATTCTTCTACCAAGCAGATTAATGGATTAAAATCTCTCGGTTATACAGATGACAATGTAGAGTACTTGCTTATAACCAACGAAAAATTAGCAGAATCCTTTTCCCCATTGGTAGAATGGAAAAAAGAAAAAGGTGTTACCGCTAAAATAATAACGACAGAGTATATAAATAATAATTACAGTGGTGCGACAATGCAGTTGAAAATAAAGACTTGCTTGAAAGAATATTATGAAAATAATGGACTTAAATATGTATTGCTGGGAGGTGACGATACTGTCGTACCTGTGATGGGGTGCTATGCGAAAGTTCCCCAAAGCGAAGAAAAATATGATGTCATTGAAAACAAGATGCCAACAGATCTATTTTATGCATGCTTTGACAATAGCTTTGATTGGAATGCAAATGGTAATAGTTTGTACGGTGAAATTGAAGATGATATTGACATTGCCCCAGAAGTTTTTATATCAAGAGTTCCTGTACAGAATACTAATGACACTTATGACTTTGTCAATAAAACCATTAATTATGAACAATTTATATCTACACGTGGATGGGAAAATAGAATTCTAATGTGTGGAGTTCAGACTTTTAAATCTGGCTATATAAACGGAAACCTTGTAAGCGATTCACAAAACAAAAGTGAAGAATTATATAGGATGTATATCGAAGATTTCTGGGATGGAGAGAAAGTTCGTTTTTATGATACCCATACAGATTTTTCAGGTGGAGCAGATTACGATTTAAACTCAGTACATTTACAAGAAAAACTTTCACAAGGTTATAATTTCATACATATGATGTCCCATGGCGATTCTAAATATTTCGTATTAGAAAATGATTTATATGATATTTCAAAAGCATCAACATTATACAATAAAGTTCCTACGGTTATTGCAACCACAGCTTGCCATACTAATCATTTTGACAATAATACGGAACCTTGTTTAAGTGAGGCTTTTATTCGGAATGAAAACAATGGAGTTATTGCATATTTAGGTTGTTCAAGAGAAGGTTGGGGATGGCCCAATATATATTTCCACGGACCATCAGAAGATTATAATGGACTATTTTATAAGTCTTTGTTTAAAAATAGTCCAGGAAGTAGAAACTTTGGCGATGTTATCGCTGCAACTAAAATGGCTTTTTTAGGTAAATGTAAAAAAGAAGGTGCACATAGATGGATAATGTTTGGACTTAATCCTATTGGAGATCCAGAAATGCCCATTTACACCCAAACGCCCAATTCTTTTGAAAATATAACTTTAAAGTTTGACGAAAACAAATTAACCGTAGATACAGGGGAAGAAGGATGCCGTATATGCGTTATGAGTTCAAACTCCGGTAAATCTTATTATAAAGTAGTATCAAATACCAAAACAGCAACTTTTACAAACTTATGCGATGGCGAAATAGACATTTGTGTTACAAAAGAAGGTTATAAACCATACAGATATATCAGCTATATAAAGTTTATACAAAATGAGACAATAAGCAAAAGAGTCGTTTATCCATATAAAAACAGTGTTGTTATAGGCAGCAACGTTACAGACAATAAACCTTTGGGACCGGTCACTGTTGAAGCCGGCGGCAGTCTGAGATTAAAGGAATGTGAGGATGTCACCATCAAAGGTGATTTTGAAGTCAGACAAGGAGCGGAATTCATCATTGAACAATAACAATTATAAAACTATCACCAATATGAAGTATTTATTAATTACCCTATCTGCCGTTTTGCTGGCCGTCGCCGGCAACGTTTCGGCGCGCCCGTTCACTACGGGATGCAAGTGGTCGTACGCTCATTGGGACGATTGTCACGAAACACATTCATTCTCATTGTTCGAACTTGACGAGCCTTACGAGCTTAACGGTAATACTTATTACAAGCTGTACAGGACGAATATCGACGAAAAAGGCAACAGGGGCGAACGGCAATACATTATCGGACTGCGCGAAAAAGACGGAATAGTATATGCGAGCCACGACGAATACATGGAAATGAGCGAAAGCAACGGATTCGAATACGATATTTACGGTTTTCCTTATTCAATGGCCGATAATGAAATTATACTATACGACTTCAACTTAAATGTCGGCGAGTTTATCGGAAGTCCGGACAACGAGATAACATATTTTATAAGCGGCATTCAACCCGTAACGCTTGAAAACGGGAAAGAAGAACGCATCTTGGACGTCACGGCCAGAATGAATCAGCATCCCAGTTACAAGCCCGAGTTTTTATATCGAAACATGATTTCCGGGATAGGCTCACTTTATGGGGAGGGCTTGTTGTTGCATTACCTTGACGCTTATATCTATTCTCCCTCTTTACCACCCTGTGAAACAGAGCACTTCCTGAACGCATACGTGGAAGACGACCGGCTCGTATACAAGGCTCCGAGCTACACAGGCGACCCGGCAGAGGAGCATCTCTCGCACACCACATATAAGGACGACCCATTCTTAGGCGGCTTTGTGACGGGTATAAAGAGTGTTACGGCTGAAAGCAATAAGGCCGACGAAGATGTTTTCCATGACCTGAGCGGGCGCAAAATGACGGGGACATTGAAGCCGGGCGTATATATTCATAACAGGAAAAAGATTGTTGTGAAGTAAAAAAACGGCATGGTGAGACCAAAATTAAATGGATGAAACAGCACTACTAACCACCGACAATAGAACAGACACATCATGAGAAAGAGAATTTTTATCATTATACAGTGCTGCATGGTTGCCTGCATGGCATTTGCAATGCAAGCGAACGCACAGCCGAGACCCGACTCCGTAAGTGTACATGCCGGGCAGGAACCGCTGGATTTTTTGCTGACGGATGAGCAAAAAGAAACAATAAAATATCTGACTGTCACCTGAACACTGTTGGATGAAGACTATGAGTATATAAGGGAAGAGCTCATAACAAAGTTGAAAGAGCTTAATCTGAAAGAAGCCGACATCGATACCATTCCGGCATACGGATTTAAATGCGACAAATCATGCGACAAATCCAGCACGTTAGACAATCTCCTTCTGCCAAAGGGAATAAAGCACGTATCAGATGGAGCATTCTTTGAGCAGCATATACGTAATTTCATTATAACAGGTAACTTTCCGACATTAGGGAATAATGTTTTTAGAGAAGAGCCGTACAATAATTATATGCCACAAATATCAGAAGACAATCCATGCCTTAAAAAAACATATGACGGTTCAATATATTCGTTAGACGGCAGTGTGCTATACTATTATATATACGGCGATGGCAATGCCATAGAATATTCTGATGAGAAACTGAAAACAATAGCCCCATGTGCACTTGAAGGCAAAAAGGTTCTCGGCTTACTGATACCGGAAACAGTTGATTCAATAGGAGATAGGGCGTTCGCCTATGTTACTAAAACGTGGTATACAAGAAGTTCCTATTACGAAGATCAGTCGGTTAATTGCCGCGCACTCGTCCCACCGAGATTAGGAAAGGATGTTTTCCTGAACTCAGAACTGACAACATGCACGATGTACGTTCCGGAAGAAAGCCTCGAACTTTACAAAGCGGCCGACGGATGGAAAGACTTACATTTAGAGGGGAAAGTATTCGTAACTGCCGGTATTGACAATACGACCGATAACTGTTTCCACATTTCAGATGCCGGCACGACATATCAAAATAACATCCGAAAAAGAAATAAAAGGTATTCATATTTACGATGTTAAAGGCCGGTTGGCTGACAGAATAACAGTTAAGGCAAAAGAAACGAGCATAGGCAAAGCAACGCTTCCAAAGCCTTACGCCATTGCAAAAGTATCGCTTGAAAACGGAACGACAAAGACCGTGAAACTGATGCCGCGGAAAGACAAATGAACAAGTGTATTGTAAGCCTGTGACTACGGATTATCTGCAAGTTCCACATCACGGGCATCCGATGCTTTTTTGACAAAATATATTACCAATAAGAAAATATTTCATTACCTTTGTGTTACAAAACAAAAGCAAAGGTAATGAAATATATCCCCGAACTGATATACCTGCTGACCATAACATTGTCACTGTCGTGTACAGGCCATAGAAAAACCGACAACATACTGACGCATGCGGAAGAAATAATAGAAAGCAATCCCGACTCAACCCTTATACTTCTCAGCAGCATCGGGGATGAGGCCGGCAATATGTCGGAAAGCAGGAGAATGCGGTACATGCTGTTGCTGACACAGGCCATGAACAAGACCGACATCCCGCTGGACACGATGGCCGGGGTAGAGGAAATGGCAGAGCATTTCAATAGCCACGGCAACAGCAACGACAAGATGAAAGCGAACTACATGCTCGGATGCGTGTATCGGGACAGGGGAGACGCCCCGACCGCCCTCTTCCACTTCCGAAACGCAACGACGTTTGCCGACACGAGTGCCGTCGACTGCGATTTCCGAACGCTCAGCAGGATATACGGGCAGATAGCCACGCTCTTTTACCACCAGCTAACGCCCGAATTGTCACATGAGGCCGAGCTGAAAGCCGTGGCATACGCCGAAAAAGCAAAGGACACCATAGCGGCGATAATATTCTATGAGCATCTCGGATCCACCTATCACATGCGGGGTAAATACGACTCCGTATTATATATATGTATGAACGCATACAAAAAATATAAGGAATTGGGACTCGACGATTTGGCCACAGGAGCATTGCCGCAAGCAATAAATATATATCTGATGAAGGGATTATACGGCAAAGCAAAAGCCGCAATGGATGAATGCGAACAAAACCCAAGCTTATTCGACTGCAACGGAAACATTATAAAAGGACGAGAAGTTTATTACGATAATAAAGGCAAGTATTACGAAGGCATCGGAAAACTTGACTCCGCAGAACATTTCTATCGGAAACTATTGTCTTATCCATCAAACATAAACAATCTCGAATGCGGGTATCATGGCCTTATGCGTGTATATCAAAAACTCGGCATAGCGGACTCCACGGTCAAATATGCGTCCTTGTTTGCCCAAATAAACGATTCCTCATCATTTCTCAGCTCCTCGGAAAACATAATAAAGATGCAGGCACTTTACAACTATACAGAGAACCGGAAGATTGCGGAAGCCAAGACACGAGAAGCTGAACGCTACAAATACATGGCAACCCTTTTCTCCGTGATATTCTTGGCCGGCATCTATATATTATATATAAGTATAAGGCGGTACAAACGGAAGAAAAACAGAGAGACAGCGACCGCAAACAGAAAATACTTTGATATTCTTTCCCGATTGAACAAGGCTGAGACAGAAGCCAGGATGCTGAGAGACGACTTCACCACATACAAAGATATAAAAGAGAACGAGGTGGAAAAATTGCGGCAAACCATGACGGTGATATGCAAAGAGAACAACATGCCGGAATCCTGCACCGCGGGACAGGCTCTGCTAAACTGTGCCATAATACAACAGATGCACATATACGCAGGCAAGCTGAAAACACCTTCGGCCGAAGAATGGCAAGAACTGTACAGAATAACAGAGGAAAACATGCCCCGCTTCTACGAAAGAATAAACGACAGCCAAGCCAATCTCACAAGCTATGAAAAAAACGTATCCATACTCACGAGATTTCTGTTCACTCCAAACGAGACTTCCGTGCTGATGAACGTGTCCAAACAAAGGATAACGAACATCAGGAGCAGCATAAACAAAAAACTTTTCAACTGTGAAGGAACAAAATCTCTCAATCATAACATCAAATCCATATAAAAGTGCAGGTGTGTAAAAAATGTACTTTCGCTGTAATCCGTTGATTAAACAGCACTTACAAGAAACGAAGCGAACGGGTGTGTAAAAAGTGTACTCGTTTTATTTGGCAAACGATTAATTATTCCGTAGTTTTGCAGCAGTAAAATTTTAATACACGACATTATGACAAAAAGAATTATCGCTTACACGCTTCTGTTCCTCGTCTCCGCAATTTGCGTGGCAGACAATAAGGCAGACAACAATGTATTCGAAATGATTTCATTTCATACTTATTATGAACAAAGCAAAACACTTTCTAATCCAAAGCCCAAAGCTCCGGCCAAGGCTCCGACCGTATATTCGGCAGGACATACGTTATATTTTGTTGGAAGAGTTAGAATTAACCGGTTCAAGCATGACAATCACAGATGAATTGGAAAAACCAGAATTGGAAGAGAACCCTATATATAAAAACGATTGACAATCATACCCCATGAGAATATTATTGATAATATCCTTTCTCTGCTCTGTACATTTCTCTCACGCACAGGATCGCGACCTGGTGAGAGAAATGACAGACAACGATTTCCAAATACGGCAAATACCCGGCAGCGAGCAGCGGCTGAAAGAGTTGCTGCAAGAGGTAGACACTGAGAACGACACCATCTATGCAGCCATGTATTCACCCACGATGTGCCTGAGGTGCGAAGCATACATCCCTAATTTCCATAACAACTTGAAGAGCATCGACAGCAAAAAAACCACTCTTCTCATCACCGTATATAAAGACAAGGCCACTGCCGAAAGATACAACAAAAACAACGGGCATATCGCCGACCACTATATATACGACACGGGATTTAAATACAAGGGGATTTTCAGTTTCAACATGCACGATTTACAGGGCACTTATATTCTCAAATTGAAAAGAAGCACGGGTGAGATGCTTACAGGAGGCGACCCGACCGAGATAAGTCCCAACTTTGCCAAACAGATAATCGCATATCAGGGAAAATTGGAATGCAAGACGTTCGACATAGAAACAGATGCCGCCACCCACAAACTTGTGACGACAGCAACATCGAAATCCCGAAAGGCAAGGCTTAAATTCAAAGAATACCCGATAGACACCGATGACCAACCGATTTCTTCCATATACGGATTACCCGCCTTTGAAAACGACAACCTGCTGTTCAACGATAACCTTGAAAACGGCATCCTGCACTACAAACTGGACAACAACCGGTTTGCCTCTCCGGAAATAATCAAGCCGGACAGCATCGAGAAAAGGGCGTTTATAGAAATTCCGGAAGAGAACTACCGGCACTTAAAAAACACACGACAGGTATTTTACATCCCGCTAAGCCCCGCCATTCTCGACAGCGAAAGGATAGGCATCTCGTATTCTCTGCCCCACATATTTTTAGACAGCATTAATATTCCGGGACAAAAAAACTACTCTTACATTAATTCACCGGCCATACTGATAAGAAACGCGCAGACGGGAGAGAAAGAAAAGATATTCGCACCCGACTTCGAGCTGTTCACCGACTCGTTTTTCTATAAGCACTTCACTTTCTGCAAGTTTAAGGATTACATACTCTATCCATGCCAGGAGCAGACATGGCCACTGCAATATTCAAGGGAAGAATATGAAAATGACTTTTCCAAAAATCCTTTCGACGCAAGATATTACGACTCGCAGAAACCTTATTTCGCGGCGTTCAGCCTGAAAGACGGCAAGATGAAACACCGTTTCGGCAACTTGGAACCATGCAACAAAAAGAGTTTCACCGGATATTACTATAACAGTCCCGTTGCCTGCGCCACGGACGAAGACCTGTTTTACACCGACGGCTACTCGGGATATATATACGTCACGAAGGATATTTATGGCGAACCGTACAAAAAATACACCGCTTTCGAGATAGACACGGGCAATTTTCCCGAACCGGACACCACTTTGTTCCACAGTTACGACATACTGAAAATCTACAACATGACATTCCGAAAGACTGTCGAATCGATGAAAACCGACGGCAAATACATATACTGCCTGATAAAATATTCCGACCCGGACATGGACAACAGTTTGGCGGAGTGCGACCATTCGGTAATCAAGATAAACCGAAAGACGGGCAAGGCCACGGAAACATACATCCCCAGATACCCGGACATGGAAGCCCTCGCCTACGGACTGCGCAACAACAACGGGGCTATATCACCGTTTGCCATATACAGAAAGAAAGACGACACTTGTTACGTGAGGGTTTTTAAATGAATAAAGATATGCGCCACTAATGTACCAGACAAATGTACAAACTTAAATTATAATAACTGACGATAATAAAGAAGAGAAAGGACGGTATTTGAAGATAAAGAAAATGGTAAAAATCATCTGCAATGATTTTTACCATTTTACCATTTAAACGTTTTTATTTCAGTTCAAACACCGCAGTGCCCCTCACGTCAGTCTCAGATGCGCAGACATAAGCCCGGAACACACCAGGCTCGGCCACCCAACCATGGGTTTTCTCGCAGTAGAAGCTCAAATCGTCGGCAATTATCGTGAACGACACCGTCTTCGTCTCACCAGGTTCGAGAGCCACTTTCTCAAATCCTTTGAGTTCCTTCGCCGGCCGTTCCACGCTTGTTTTCTCATCGCCGATATACAGTTGCACCACCTCTTTGCCTGCCCTCTTGCCAGTGTTGGTCACCGGCACGGTGAGCGTAAGGCTGTCGCCGGCGGTCATCGAGGTGGCAGAGAGCACCGGCTTGCCATATTTAAACGTGGTGTAGCTCAGTCCGTGGCCGAACGGGAAGCGGGGGCGCACGCCTTTGGTGTCGAACCAACGGTATCCAACAAATATGCCTTCATTATAGTATACCTGCATGTCCACGCCGGGATAGCCCTCCCTGCCGTATTGGAAACAGGGGTAGTCGGCCTGCCGCGCAGCGAATGTCACGGGCAGCTTGCCGCTCGGGTTCACTGCGCCTGACAGCACACCGGCGAGCGCCTCTCCCGACATCGAGCCGAGATACCAGCAGTGCACGATCGCACGCACGGCCTGCGCCCACGGCATGGCATAAGGATTGCCGCCGAAGGTGACCACGACAATGTTTTTCTGCACCCGTGCAAGGTCGGCAATGAGTTCGTTCTGGCCGTACGACAGGTTATAGTCCTCACGGTCGTTGTTCTCGCAGTCTTGCCTGAAATTCTTGTTCATTCCACCTATGAAGATAATAATGTCGGCACTCTTGGCTTTATCCAATGCCTCGGCGCGCAAGCGGGCGAGCGAATCAGGACTGAGTTTGTCCGCGCTGCCGTAGCGTGCCCGGCCGGCATAGTAGCCACGGGCGAAGTCCACCCTGTCGCCATACACACGGCGCAGTCCATCGAGCGGTGATATGTCGAACTTTGTTTTCAACTCCGACGAGCCACCGCCCTCGCTCATGTTTCGCACGGCGTTGTCGCCCACCACAAGTATGCGTCCGCAGCGGGAGACATCTATCGGCAGCGCGCCGCCACGGTTTTGCAGCAGCACGATGCCCTCCTCACCTATCTGCCGGCACACATCGTAGTGAGCCTCTGAGCATTGCGAGCCAATCACCTTGCCGGCGTTCATCGACGTGCGGAATATCGTGCGCAGCACGCGTGCCGCCTTGTCATCAAGCACGCTCATCGGTATCTTACCTTCGTTGATAAGCCTTTCGAAGGCATCGGCCAGCTTGTATGTGTTGTATCCCTTGCTCTTGTCTTTCGTCTTGCCGTCGGTGTCTGTTCCCATTTCGATGTCGAGACCGCCCAGCGCGGCTCCCATGGTGGTGTGCGTGCCGCCCCAGTCGCTCACCACGGCACCGTCGAAGCCCCACCGGCGCTTCAATATCCCGTTGAGCAGCGAGTCGTTCTCACAGCACCATTCGCCCAGCCACTTGTTGTAAGAGCCCATTATCGTCCACAGACCACCCTGCCTGACGGCCTTCTCGAAAGCGGGCAGATAAATCTCGTTGACGGCCCGTTCGCTGACGTTGACGTTCACCCCGAAACGGTCTACCTCCTGATTGTTCAGGAAAAAGTGTTTCAGGCAACATGCCACGCCGTTGGCCTGAGCCGCCTGTATGTAGGGCACGGCCATCTCTCCGGCCAGATACGGATCTTCGCCCATATACTCGAAACTGCGCCCGTTGAGCGGCATGCGGGCGATTGTGGTGCCCGGGCCGAGCATGATGTCCTTGCCGCGGAAGGCAAACTCCTCACTCACCGCGTTTCCGTAAGCCCTGCTCAGGTCTCTGTTCCATGAGGCGGCGAGACACGTCAGCGAGGGGAACGCCACAATAGAGTCGTTGTTCCATTTGGCAGCACTCCATGAGTTCCATTCTATTTCCTCCCGTACTCCATGAGGTCCGTCGGCCATGTTGAGCTGCCGTATGCCCAGGCGGGGCACTCCCGGAGAGGAGAATTTACTCTGTGCATACAATATCCGCACTTTCTCGTGGGTCGTCATTCTCGACAATGCGTCTTTCACCCGCTCTTCTATCGGTGCTTTCGGGTCAAGGTACACTTGCGCACCAGCTGCTACAAACGAGCCAGCCAACAGCGCAAGGGCAATGATTTGTTTTTTCATATAGTCCTGTTTTTTATTTTATCGGTTTTGATCCTGATTGTTTTTCGAATGCCGTATGACAATATATGCCTCCCGGCAGATTACATGCACGCCGGCAGGTCACAGCGCGACGCTCACCCGCCGTCCGTCATAGCTCACCCTCACCCCCTCCGGATTGTCAAGATTCAGCGGCCGTACACGGTCTTTTCCCACCATAACGATATTGAACACACGCTCTTTCAGCATCCCCTTGAAAGAACCACGGCGACTGCCTATTGTCAAAGTCTTGGTCTTATCCTCATACGAGATGTCTATCGTGGCGAAGCGACCTTTCTCATAATTATAGTTTGTACCCTCATCCTCATACAGTTCGAAGCGGCCGTCGGCACCGGCATACACATACAGGTCGATGGTATCGGCCTGCCGCTCGTCGCTCCACTGAATATCGGAGCCGAAGGGAATGATGGCCCCCTCCCGCACGAACACCGGCATACGGTGATACGGGGCATCTACCGTCTGTTCCTGCCCTCCGTCGATATGTTTTCCGGTATACAGGTCATACCATCCGCATCCGGCCGGGAAATATACCTGTCGCTCACGCGCCTTGTACTCGGTGACCGGACAAGCCATGAAAGCGGGACCGAACATCCACTGGTCGGCAATGTCAAACACATTCCTGTCGCCGGCGAAATCCATCGCCAGTCCTCGCATGACAGTATAGTCACGGCGGTTCACCCAGCCTGCCATGGAATAGAGGTAGGGCATCATGCGGTAGCGCAGCTTTGTATACTCCACTATCGTCCTGTAGCATTCGTGGTTCTCTGGAGCGATGTTCCACACCTCGCGCGCCGGCCACTGACCGTGCGTGCGGAACAGCGGAACGAAGCAACCGAACTGGTGCCAGCGGGCATTCAGCTCACGCCACTCACGCAGATCGTCGTTCTCACGGCCCGTCTTGTCAAACAGTTTCTGCGCTTTCACATAGCGGTCCTCGGTCGTGAAGCCCCCCTGGTCCATTCCCCAGAAGGGCACTCCGGCCATGGAGAAGTTGAGACCGGCGGTTATCTGCGCCCTCATATCTTCCCACCTCGTGCCTATGTCACCGCTCCATGTGGCCGTGCTGTAACGCTGCAAGCCCGCAAAACCGCTCCTCGTAAGCAGGAACACACGCTTATCGGGGTCAACCGATCGCTGGCCGTTGTATATCGCGTCGGCATTCACTATGGAATAGGCATTGAAATACTCGTCGCTCGTGCCCATGGCCGTAGGGCCGCAGAGCTGTTTGCGATAGTCGATGGGCGTGCAGTCGCGCACGTTCGGCTCACTGGCATCCATCCACCATGCGTCCATCCCCTTGCCATACTTGGAATAAAGGTTCTCATCCATCTGCCGCCAGAACATCTTGCGGGCACCGGCCGAATAGGCATCATAGAACGAACCGACATAGCCCGGCCCCACCCAGTCCTTTATGCTGTCTTCTACCGCACGGCGATACATCCACCCGTTGGCGTCAAGCTCCTTGAAATTGGCGGTCGACTCATAGAATTTCGGCCAGCAACTGATCATCAACCGCCCGTGCATGGCGTGTATCGTGTCGTACATTGCCTGCGGGTCAGGATATCGCGAAGCCTCAAACTTATGGCTGCCCCACTCCGGATCCGGCCAGTAGTTCCAGTCTTGCACTATCACGTCGCACGGGATGCCGCGACTGCGGAACTCCGACATATTGTCTACCACTTCCCGCTGCGTCTTGTAGCGTTCGCGGCTCTGCCAGAAACCAAGCGCCCAGCGCGGCATTACCTGCGCACGCCCCGTAAGAGCACGGTAGCCCGATATTATTTCGTCCATGTCATCGCCGGCAATGAAGTAATAGGTCATATCCTTGGACATCTCGTTCCAGATGCTGACGCGACGCCTGTCGGACTCGCTCCGGGGTGTGGCCACACGAAGTCCGCAGTAGCTCACATCGCCGTCGGGCTGCCACTCTATCCTTATTTTCGTCTTGCGGCCTTTCAACAGTGTGGCATTGAACTTGCGCGCATTGGGGTTCCACGCCTTGCGCCATATCTCCGGCATTACCGGACGGCCGTCTATATATACCTTGGTATATCCAGCATAGTAAAGGATAAACTGGTAATCGGCCGACTCCGGGGCTTCGAGCCATCCCTCATACAGCACCCGCGAGCCGTTAAGCCTGAACTTACGTGGCAGGTTCACTATCTCTCTCGAATTCTCGAAATACAGCGAATCCTCGTCACGCACTATCCTTCTACCGCCCTTTTCGGCATACGTCCCTGTGAGACAGCCCAGCTTCCCGTCTTTATTATACAATGTGAATGCCTCTCCAAGCTGCACGTAATCATCCGGATTTCCCCAACGCCCGTATGAATACGAGTCCCAGAGCAGACCGTAGCCTGCTGTCGAAACGACGAAAGGTATGCTCACCTTGGTGTTGTACTGGAACAGTTCTTCATTCTTTCCTTTATAGTTCATGTCTTCCGACTGGTGCTGACCGAGTCCGTATATGGCCTCATCATCGTTGCCATCGAACTGCAAATGCCATGTATATCCAGACCTGTCGTCGAGCGATATCCGCGTGAGGTCGCCTGTCTTGCCCCAGTTTATCTCGTCCGGCGATGTGGGATGATAGCTCTCGGGCATTACTGTCTGTCCGGAAATAAATCTCTTGAACTTCTTTCCGCCGTCGGCCTCGCTCAGTATAGTCTTTCCGTTCCTGCGGTCACGGTATGCCGTCTTCCCCGTGCGCTTATCCACCGTGACGGTGAGAGAGGCTGTCTCCACCGTGACTGCCGTGTCGCTCTCCGTGGCGGTATATGCAGTCTTACCCTTTTGCGGCACCACGATGAGGCTCTTACGCTTGCAAGGTATCTCGCTGTCGGGTGTTGCCTCCACCTTTATAATTCTCTCGTTTATCACCGTCAGCCTCACCGTGCGCGCACAACCGGCATCCGCTTGCGGCAAAGACACGGTCACGCTCTGCCCGGATTTTACAAACCCTGCGCCGTAAACGGCCGACGCACCAGCGATAAGCATCGCCGCGATGAATATTTTCGCTTTATTCATTTTTATATAAGTAGTATTGCTGTTTATTCTGCAAAGATACTAATAAGTATCCAATCGACGGGATACGCCGGATACTTTTTACAACTTGCGGGAAACCAGACCGATTGCGGATGCAAGGAGCAGTATAAACAGCAGCATGGATAAGATAGGCTTGCATTGCTCCGATAATGAAACACTATTGCATTGCGGCAACATGCAAACACAAGAGTGACAAAAAAACACGAATGTCGAACAGCCTGAACATGAAGGTTTCAGGACCTCATGCTTAAATGATTTGCGGCCGGCATGCTTCCGGCCGCAAACCCATATCAACCAATGGGAGAGGTGGCGCGGCGCAGCCAGTCGGTCTCTTCCGCCTCAAGATGCGGCGACAGAGTACCGAACACACGGGCATGATAATCATCGAGCCACCGTTTTTCCTCGTCGGTGAGCATTTCCGGTATAATCGGCGCGGTATCTATCGGGCATAGGGTGAGCGGCTCGAATTGCAGGAAGCGCCCGAAGCCTGTCTCCATATAAGGGACGACTATCAGCGTGTTCTCTATCCGCACACCGAAGCGGCCGGCAATATATATACCCGGCTCATCGGTGACGGTCATTCCGGGAAGCAACGGTGCCGGCCGCCACTCCATCCTTATCTGGTGCGGTCCCTCGTGTACGTTGAGATAAGAGCCCACTCCGTGTCCCGTGCCGTGCATGAAGTTCATGCCCTCGCGCCACATCGCGGCACGGGCCACGGCATCGAGCTGCGTGCCGGCGGCACCATGAGGGAACTTCAGCATAGAGAGGGCGATGTGACCTTTGAGCACGAGCGTATACACACGGCGCTGTTCATCGTCGACAGGCCCGAGCGCGACGGTACGCGTAATGTCTGTCGTACCGTCGAGATAGTGTGCCCCGCTGTCGATGAGCAGCAGGCCGCGAGGTTCGAGCGGCGTATCCGTGCCTTCCGTCGGCTCGTAGTGCACAACGGCTCCATGCGCCCCGTAGGCGGCGATAGTGTCGAAAGAGAGGTCGCGGAACAAAGGCTGCGCAGACCTATATCCGGCCAACAGCCTACAGACACCAAGTTCGGTCAGACCGCCACGCTCCACCTCGGCACGCAAACGGCACAGGAATTTCACCATGGCCACGCCGTCACGAACCATGGCGCGGCGGAAGCCGTCGGCCTCTACGGCGTTCTTCACGGCTTTCATCGCCGTTATGGGCAACGCCGTGTCTATCCGCCCGTGCGTGCGCACGCTATTATATAACGTATGGCTCGTCAGCGAACCGTCCATGAGTATATTGTACTCACCGTATGCCCTAAGTGCCGATGTTATGTCGCCATACTCCCTCAACTCAACACCACAGGTTTCGAGATAGGCGGCCACACCGTCTGTTATCTTCCTGCTGTCGACAAACAGCACTGCCGACACATGGGTGACAAGCAGGTACGACACGAAAACGGGATTGCAGTGTACATCGGTTCCACGCAGATTGAGCGTCCATGCGATATCGTCGAGCGACGACACGAGCATGCCCTCGGCGTGACGCTCACGCATGGCGGCACGCACACGGGCGAGTTTCGACGGGCAATCCTCGCCGGCATACTCCACGGGATGAAGCTCGACAGGGGCGAGAGGAGCCTCGGGGCGGTCTTTCCATATCAAGGCGAGAGGGTCGAAATTGGTGCGCAGCGTCAGCCCGCCGTTGGCTCTCAACCCGGCTCTCAGGGTGTCGACATCCGCCGCCGGACATGTCATGCCGTCGATGCCGACCTCGGTCGTGTCGCTCACGGCGAGCTTACGCCCAAGCCATTCGGCGATGGTGGGAGTGCCCTCCACCCGCTCTTTCATCAACACGAACTCCGTGCCGGCAAGCTGTTCGCCCGCAGCGAGGAAGTAGCGTGAGTCTGTCCACAGCGCAGCCTCACTCATCGTGACCACCGCCGTGCCGGCCGAGCCGTCGAACCCGCTGATAAACTCCCGGCCTTTCCACCTGTCGGGCACATACTCGCCGCAATGCGGGTCGGTACTCGGAAAGATGAATGCCGCCAAACGCTCGCGGCGCATCACCTCACGCAAATCGGAGAGACGCGAGGCTATTGTGTCTTTTGTTGTATCTGACATATCGATAAATTATATAAATGCTTCTTATCCCGTTGTTTGCCGCTTATGATAATCTTTACTCTAAAAATGACAAATATACGGATATTCCCGCTAATGACAAAACAAAAAGGCATATTTGACAAAAGAAAACAATATCATTGAAAAAAGGAATTAAAAATACAAACAGGGAAGCCTGTAGAAAAACGCAAGGAATTTGAATAACGGATATCATATTGACTCTGAGCGGCAAGTAATCATACATATCCATTTACACCTTGCGGGCCAACGGCTTCCCATTCACTTTATGCAAACCTCAGATAGCAATAACAATTGAAAGACTATGCCGGAAACCGGCAAAAGACACCGTTTATAGATTAATAACAATTTTAAATGAGCCGCAGATTAACGCTATTAGCATTTTTTTGCTAACTTTGCGGTGCTTTTACGCACAAGCGAAACATTGAATAATTAAAATACAACAAGAGATTATGGCATTTTTAACTAACGAAAAACTGACAATCGTCGGCGCTGCCGGCATGATTGGCTCAAACATGGTTCAGACAGCCCTGATGATGGGTCTGACAAGTGAAATCTGTCTCTACGACGTGTTCTCACCCGAAGGCGTGGCCGAGGAAATGCGCCAGTGCGGTTTCGGTGACGTGAAAATCACGGCCACCACAGATGTCAAAGAGGCTCTGACAAACGCCAAATACATCATATCTTCGGGCGGCGCTCCCCGCAAAGAGGGAATGACACGCGAGGATCTGCTGGCCGGCAACTGCAAGATTGCGGAGGAACTGGGCAAGAACATCAAGGCATACTGCCCCGACGTGAAGCACGTGGTAATCATATTCAACCCCGCCGACCTGACCGGTCTGGTGACACTGCTTTACTCAGGATTGAAACCGGGTCAGGTGACAACTCTCGCAGCGCTCGACACCACACGCTTGCAAAGTGCCCTGGCAAAGAAGTTCGGAGTGATGCAGACCGAAATCACCGGCTGCGCGACATACGGCGGACACGGCGAGCAGATGGCGGTGTTCGGCAGCCATGTGAAAGTGGCAGGCCGCAACCTGACAGACATCATCGGCACTGACGAGTTCACAGCCGAGGAATGGGAGCAGATGAAGAAAGACGTGACACAGGGCGGAGCCGCAATCATCAAGCTGCGCGGCCGCTCTTCGTTCCAGAGTCCTTCTTACCTGTCTGTCGAGATGATTCGCTCGGCAATGGGTGGCGAGGCTTTCCGCTTCCCCGCAGGAACATACGTGAACACAGGCAAGTACAATAACATCATGATGGCGATGGACACGACCATCGACGCAGACGGTTGCCACTACAACGTGCCGCAGGGAACAGACGAGGAGAACGCCAAACTCGACGCAAGCTATGAGCACCTCTGCAAGATGCGCGACGAGCTGGTTACATTGAACATCGTTCCGGCTATCAGCGAGTGGAGCAAGATCAACCCGAATCTGTAAGTCAAATAATAACCGAAATCGGGGCGCTTCTGTTTGAAGCGCCCCGATTTCGGTTATTGGGAAATAAAAAAAGCACCGGTCACAACCTCTCCATAAACTTTTCCCTGTCTACGATGAAGCGCAGGTGGGTGCCCTCTCCTATCACTGTTCCGTCTTCCTGAACGGCTTTTACATTAAAGTACAGCTTCCGGCCGTCTATCTTTTCAAGAGTGGCCGTGCCTTCGATAACGGCTCCGATCGGTGTCGGTTTAAGATGAGACACATCGATATGGCCGCCGACAGTAGTGCTGCCGTCGGGCAATTCGGTCGCCACGGCGACCATTGCAGCATTCTCCAACAATATAGCCATACGTGGAGTGGCAAGCACAGGCAGGTCGCCTGAGCCCAAAGCGACAGCTGTATCACAGTTGGCAACAATGATACGGCTCGTGTGAGTTAATCCTTTTTCAAGCATGGTTAAATTCGTTTTATGTTCAACTTAATATCAATCTACTATCAATAACCGTAAAAAATAATCCGTGAGCATGTTGTTATCCCATCAAAAAGAAAGTAAACCGAATGCGAGGAAAACCCGATTCAATTCAATCGCTATGCCCGCCAGCCTGTGCAGACGGGCAACCTGTATTCTGCAAAGATAACACAAAAACATTCAAAAGACGACCTCAAAACGCTAAAAGCACAAAAAATAATGATTTATCGGCATAAAAAGACGTAACTTTGCAGGGTAAGACACAACACCAATGAAAAAGAAATTCAACATAGAAGTGCCTGGAGGAGCCAACAGGGTGTTGCTGCACACATGTTGCGCGCCATGCTCGTCGGCGATAATAGAATGTATGATGCAGCACGGAATCACCCCCGTGATATACTATTGCAATCCCAACATATATCCTATTGAGGAGTATATCGCCAGAAAAGACGAATGCACACGATATTCACAGGCGCTGGGTCTCGAAATAGTGGATGCCGACTATGACCATGCGGCATGGCTAAGAGAGATAGGCGGAATGGAAAACGAGCCGGAAAGGGGAGGTCGTTGCCTGCTGTGCTTCAAAGCACGCCTGCTCGATACGGCAAGATATGCCCATGAGCATGGGCTGGGCGTGATAACCACGACACTGGCATCGAGCCGGTGGAAGAGCCTCGAACAGATCAACGAGGCCGGACGCGAGGCCACGGCAGCATATCCCGACGTGACATTCTGGGAGCAGAACTGGCGCAAGGGCGGACTGAGCGAACGACGCGCGGCTATAATCAAAGAGTATGACTTTTATAATCAACAGTACTGCGGATGCGAGTTCAGCATGCGCGGCAACCCCAACATATCGAAACCGGAACCGTGACGCGGAGAGCTTAAAATTATAATACACCAAATATATGGCACTGATAAAATCAATAAAAGGCCTCACTCCGAAGTGGGGAAAAGACTGTTATTTCAGCGAGAACGCCACTATCGTGGGCGAAGTGACAATGGGCGACGAGTGTTCCGTATGGTTTAACGCCGTGGTCAGAGGCGATGTGGCTCCGATAACGATGGGCAACGGAGTCAATGTCCAGGACGGAGCGTGCATACATGTGACCAACACCACTGGCCCGACGCATATCGGCAACCGCGTATCCATCGGGCATAATGCCACCGTACACGCATGTACGATCCACGACGGAGCGCTCGTAGGGATGGGAGCCACGCTTCTCGATCACTGCGAGATAGGAGAAGGAGCGGTGGTTGCGGCAGGCGCGCTCGTGCTGCAAGGCACGAAAATCGGGGCTCACGAGATATGGGGCGGCGTTCCGGCAAAGTATATCAAGACCACAAGACCCGACCAGGCAGAAAGTTTCTCAGCCCATTACATAGAGTATTCGAAGTGGTATCTGAACGAGATGGATTGTGATTATGATTGTGACGGGGATTCCGCCGCTAAGTGACGCGGCTTATGTCATTGAGTGAAAAAGAGCATATTGCAAAGCAATACTTGCTTGTATCGTAAAGTGAGAAACTTATAACGTAAAATGATACAACCAATATTGCTTTACACAACAGCATAGTGAATGTTCCGGAAAGAAAACGGGTTGCCTTACCACAGGCAACCCGTTATATCGTCATATACAATTAGCAAACAAACGGGTCATAACCCGATATTCTTGACTCAGATAGCGTCCAGTATCTTTTCCGTAGCCCCGGTGCATGAGGCCACATAGTCGCCGGCAGCCTTGCCCGCACAGGCCAGTGCCTTGCCGTCTGTCATCATGCGTGTCATTATACGGTCAAAATCGTCTTTCGAGGATATTTCAAAGCCGCCGTTGGCAGCTTTCAACCCCTGAGCCTCTATGAAACGTCCGTTGTTCGGACCGAAGACCACAGGTATGTTCCATACCGCCGCTTCAAGGACATTGTGTATTCCTACGCCGAACCCGCCGCCAACGTATGCCACATCGCCATAGCGGTATATGCTCGACAGCAGTCCGTAGCAGTCTATTATAAGGCAATCGGCGCGCCGTGCCTCATCGGGCGTGACCTGAGTATAACGCACCACACGGCCATCCAACTTATCGGCAATCTGCCGTAAGTGCTCTTCCGCAACCACATGTGGCGCTATGACCAGCTTCCAATCCTTGTGACTGTTGAAGAACGGTATGAAAATATCCTCGTCGGGAGCCCAACTCGAACCGGCGACAAACACCTTGCCGTCGCCCTTGAACGCCTCTACGACAGGCAGGTCCTTGGCCTGCTCACGGATGCTCAGCACCCTGTCGAAACGAGTATCGCCCGTAACAGTGACATCGGTGATGCCTATCTTGGCCAAAAGCTCACGGCTGACATCGTTCTGTACATAGAAACGGGTGAAGCACCTCAACACCTTCGCATACTCACGGGCATACCAACGGAAGAAAATCTGATCCGGGCGGAACACGCTCGATACGCTGTATACCGGCACTCCGCGGTGTTTGAGGATGTGAAGATAGTTGTACCAGAACTCATACTTTATGAAAAACACCTTCACCGGACGCACAAGACGCAGAAAACGGCGGGCATTGAAAGGCGTGTCAAGCGGCAGATAGCAGATGATATCCGCCCCGTCGTAGTCTTTCCGCACTTCATATCCTGATGGAGAGAAGAACGTAAGCAGTATCTTATACTCCGGATGCAGCTTGCGCAACCGCTCCATGAGCGGCCGTCCCTGCTCGAACTCGCCGAGAGAGGCGGCATGAAACCACACATAACTTGCCTCGGGGTCGACCTCACGGCGCAACTTGTCGAAAGCGGCACGCTCTCCGCGCCACATCGTACGCACCTTCTTGTCGAACAAAGCGGCTATCGCCACTCCCAGAAGATACAAGTATATCGCTATATTATACATCAGCCAAGCACTTCGATTGCACGTTTCATCCGGGCTATCGTCTCATCCTTACCGAGGAAAGCCGATATGTCGAACATTCCGGGACCCTTGCCCTCTCCCACGAGGGTGAGCCGCCAGGCATTCATTATGTTGCCGAGCTTATACTCCTTGCTTTCTATCCACCGTTCGACCACACTCTCCTGGTTCTCCACCGAGAAGTCGTCCAGTCCGGAGAGCACATCCGCAAGCTCGGTCATCACGGCCGCGGAGTCTTCCTTCCAGCGCTTCTTGCGTGTTTTCTCGTCATACTCCGTAGGAGCTACGAAAAAGAAAGAGCACAGCGGCCACAGCTCGCTGACGAAGCTGACACGGTCTTTCATCATGGCGACGACGGCAGTAATACGCTCGATCGGCTCGTCAATACCGTGCTCACGAACTATCGGCGCAAATGCCTCGGCTATCTCGCCGGCACTCTTGCGCAGTATATATTCGTGGTTGAACCACATTCCTTTCTGATAATCGAAGCGTGCTCCGGCCTTGCCGCACTTGGATATGTCGAACAGCGACACGAGCTCTTCGAGACTGTATATCTCCCGTTCGGTGCCGGGATTCCATCCGAGGAAAGCGAGGAAGTTGATAACCGCCTCGGGGAAATAGCCGCTTTCACGGAAGCCCGCAGACACATCGCCCGTCTTCGGGTCGTGCCATTCAAGCGGAAAGACCGGAAACCCGAGCCTGTCGCCGTCGCGCTTGCTGAGCTTACCCTTGCCTTCCGGTTTGAGCAGGAGCGGCAAATGGGCGAAACGCGGCATGGTATCTGTCCATCCGAAAGCCTCGTAGAGCAGCACATGGAGCGGCGCGCTGGGCAGCCACTCCTCTCCGCGTATGACATGCGTGACCTCCATCAGATGGTCGTCCACGATGTTTGCCAGATGATACGTAGGCAATTCGTCCGCGCTTTTGTAAAGCACCTTATCGTCGAGAATGTCGCTCATTATCCTCACATCGCCCCTGATGAGGTCGTCCACGTGTACGGCCTTGCCCGGTTCGATTAGGAAGCGTACTACATACTGATGCCCGTCGGCTATCAGCCTGTCCACCTCTTCTTTCGTCATGGTCAGCGAGTTGCGCATCTGCATGCGGGTATGGGCGTCATACTGGAAATTATCTGTCTCCTTACGCTTGGCTTCCAGTTCCTCGGGGGTGTCGAAAGCTATGTATGCCTTGCCCCCGTCAAGCAGTTGCCTCACATACTCCTTATATATGCCGCGCCGCTCGCTCTGGCGATACGGGCCGTGGCTGCCTCCGAAAGACACACCCTCGTCAAAATTGATGCCGAGCCAACGGAACGACTCTATGATATACACCTCGGCTCCGGGAACGAAGCGGTTGGAGTCGGTATCTTCTATTCTGAAAATAAATTCGCCGCCGTGCTTTCTGGCGAAGAGGTAATTATACAGCGCGGTGCGTACGCCGCCGATATGCAATGCCCCGGTAGGACTCGGTGCGAAACGCACCCTTACTTTTCTTTCTGCCATTTGTTAATATACTTAAAGACAAGTAGATATTTTTTGCAAAATTACACTTTTTTTTTCATTTATATCCCTTTTTACCTTTTTTTCACCGCCGACGGCTGTTTTTGGGCTTCCCGAAAGTGCCACGCCGACACGTCGCCTACTACTTGGCCGGCGGATAGCTTACCCTCGTGTGGTACATGGTCTTCAACTTGTCTATCATCACCGTCTTGGCATATGCTATGTCTCTGAACGTTATCGGGCACTCACGGAAATAGCCGTCGGCCAGCTGTCCGTCCACAAGGCGGTTCACAAGGTCGCGTATCGACTTCTCGGTATAGTCGGGCAACGAGCGCGACGCGGCCTCGACGGTGTCCGCCATCATCAGTATGGCCTGCTCCTTGGTGAACGGGTTGGGGCCGATATAAGTGAACAGCAGTTCGTCCACGTCGGTGCCCGGGTTCTCATTCTTGTATTTCATGTAGAAATACTTGGCCTTTCCGAGTCCGTGATGGGTGCTGATAAACTCCTTTATCACTGCCGGAAGGTTGGCTTTCTCGGCCATTTTCAGTCCCTCCGTCACATGGCTGATGATGACCTGCGCGCTCTCTATGCACGACATGTTGTTGTGCGGGTTCACTCCCGACTGGTTTTCCGTGAAGTATATCGGGTTGGACATCTTTCCTATGTCATGATACAGCGCGCCGGTACGCACGAGCTGGCTCTTGGCCCCGATCTTGTTTGCCACGGCGGCGGCCAGGTTTCCCACCATTATAGAGTGCTGGAAAGTGCCGGGAGCCACCTCGCTCAATTTCCGCAGCAGCGCGTTGTTTGTGTTGGACAGCTCTATCAGCGTGATGTCTGACGTGAAACCGAATGTCTTCTCAATGAGATAGAGCAGCGGATAAGCGAAGAGCAGCATGATGCTGTTCACTATTATATAATTATACGTACTCGCGTCGAAGTCGCTCAGCGCGGATGCCCGTATGAGATCGAAAGCGGCGTTGACGGCCATGCACACCACACCGACCAGCAGGGCCGTCTTGAACAGTTGCGAGCGATACTCCAACTGACGCAGCGAGTAGATGGCGGCAAGCCCCGCCAGAGACTGCACCACCACGAACTCAAACTGGTATTGCAGCATGCAGGCGCATATCATGACCATCGTGAAGTGGGTGATGAAGGCCGTGCGGGAGTCCATGAACACACGGACGAACACCGCCACCATGGCGTATGGCAGTATGTAGACATGCCCTATGTTATTGCGCACCAAAACCGACGTGAGCAAGACGAACACCAATATCAGCGAGTAGAGCATCGCTATGCTCCTCGGCTTCTCGAAATAGTCTTTGCGGAAAAGCGTGAGATATATAGTGAAGCACACAAGGAAGAGAGCGGCGTATATGGTCTCACCCATCATTGTGAGCCTCATCTGCACCGTGTTGCGGTTCCGTTTCTCGGTTTCGAGCTTGAAAGATTCGAGTATACGGTATACGTCTTCACTCACTATATCACCCCGACCGATTATTTTCTGACCTTTCTGTACCATTCCGCTGGCCAGCGGAATGGTGTTGAGCATATCTGCCAGACTGGCGTCGCTGCGCTCCTTGTCATACACCAGGTTGGGCACGATATACGAGTTGAGGTTGCAACGCTGCAACGCCTGCTTATGGGACGACAACGTCTTGTCGAGGAAGAGCTGCTCGTATGCCGTCTTCTCGGAGTATACGTCCCTCAGCCTCACGGCTACCGCATTCTTTCCGTTCACCACCCTTATCACCCTGAGTGTGTCATCGCCGAGATTGGCGTATGCCGACGAGCTGATTATCCCGCGACGGTAAATATTGTGCAGGCGGTTGGCTATGATACTGATGAAATCGTCCGTCAGGCCGGGTATGCCGTCGGAGTAGTCGGATACGAACTTACGCACCTGCCGGCCTTCTGCCTCCTTGTCCAAATTATAATAAGGCTCATACTGCCGCATCAGACTGTCACGCTCGTGCTTCACCGTTTCCTTCGACTTGTATATCGGGAAATCAAACGGAGCGGTGAGATCACCGTATCTCCACGGCCGCCCCTGCTCCGCATAGAAGTTGGCCGCACTGTCGCCGGGCATCGCCCAAACAGTCAGCACCACGGCGCCCACGACAATAGCCACACGCATAAAGATGCTGCGCAATGTCAAGTCGTATCTAAGTCTGAAATTACTCATAAGTATATTAAAATATGTGCTTATAAGGTGCGAAGATAAATAAAAAAAACGACAAACACCGGATGAGCGGTGATTTTTTAGAGTTTTGCATGGGCACATAGCATCACGGATGGCAAAACGACCGAACCTGTCGAAAAAACGCCGTCCATCAACAATATTTACAGATTGCCTCTCATATTTCGCCTGTTTCAAAATTAAAAGCCAAAGGCCGGAAATAAGCGAATTATGAGTCGTTTTTCGCAAGTGCCTGTGCATCAACTCAATACGCCTACCACGCCCACATCCCCCCTACCAAACTCACCCCACCTACCCTCACTATTTTTTCCATTCAGCGTCCCGTTGCCTTCCATTTAGACGCTGAACGCAAGCCAACGGGACGCTGAACGCAACGCGATTAGCAACCAAACGCACTCCAACGGGCACCCCGTTGCGGAAAAACACCGCTTTTCGTCTATGGCGAAAAGCGGCATATCGCATTGCATATAGCGGTGAGTATCGCCTTCGTTTTCTATTTCGATGAAAAACGAAACGTTAAATCCGTGACTTTATCATTACATTTCAAAGAATAAAGAAAGTGGGAAAGCAAAAAAATCAAGACTGCGATTAAATACAGTTTTACGTCTCTAAACGTTATTATCCGATTGTTAATCGGAAATCGTATAATAGTTAATTAAATTTAATTAAACACCTATTTTAAGGAAATAAAGAACAATATATTTACCTTTGCAACCAATTTTAAAGTATATTTGTAATGAAAACGTTAAAAATCGCTTTTATCGCCACACTGATGGCGGTGACAGAGACCGTAATGGCAGGCGGACTGCTGACAAACACCAACCAAAACGTGGCATTCCTGAGAAATCCGGCACGCGACGCGGCAATAGGCATTGACGGAGTATACAGCAACCCGGCGGGTGTGGTATTCCTCGGTGAGGGCATCCATCTGTCGCTCAACTTGCAGAATGCCCACCAGACGAGAAAAATAAAGACAGGCTTCCCGCTCTTCGCATATAACATGAAAAATCCGGGCAGCATGGTGCATGAATTTGAAGGAAAGGCAGATGCCCCCATAATACCTTCGCTGCAAGCGGCATACAACAAAGGCAAGTGGAGCTTCCAGTTCGGTTTCGCAATCACCGGCGGCGGCGGAAAATGTGAGTTCGACAACGGTCTCGGCTCTTTCGAGCAGGTGGTTGCCGGAGTGACAACATATAAGAATGCGGTGAACGGGATGTATCAGGCTTTGGGCGCACTGGGTATCCCCGACATGGCCGGCCACAGCATGGGAAACGGCTATCAGTATGACTCCTACATGCGCGGACGCCAATATTACTACGGTTTCACGCTCGGAGCGGCATACAAGGTGACGGACAACCTGTCGGTATACGGAGGCGTGCGCATGCTCTACGGCTCGGCAAACTACTACGGATACGTAAAGAACATAGGCATTGAGCATATCGACAACGGAACGTCGGGCATGGTATCGGCGACAGAGCACTTCGGTGACCTCACATCGCGACTGCTGCAATACGCCGGCATGATGGAGGGAACCGGCAACACACAGGCAGCAGCAGGACTGAAACAGGCTGCCGCACAGACGGGTGCCCTCGCCGCGGCCACGCAAGACATCGAACTGAACTGTGACCAGACAGGCTGGGGCGTGGCTCCGATTATCGGCATCGACTACAAAGCCGGCAAGCTGAACCTTGCGGCGAAATATGAGTTCAAGACCCGCATGCGCCTCGAAAACAAGTCGGCAAACAGCGCAAGCGCAAAGGGAATAGCTCTGCTCGACAAATATGCCGACGGCAACACAGTGGCCGAAGACACACCGGCGCTGCTCGCCGTGGGCGCGCAATATGAGTTCACGCCGAAGTTCAGGGTAATGGCCGGATGGCATCACTACTTCGACGCAGACACAAAACAATACACCAAAGACATGCTCGGCGACAGCAACGAGTATCTCTTCGGAGCGGAATACGACATCTGCAAGCGTGTGCAGGTGAGCGCTGGAATGCAGCGCACGGCATACGACATGAAAGACGCAGGCATGAACGACATCAGTTTCAACGTAAGCTCATACTCATACGGACTCGGCATAGGCTTCAACGTAAATGAGAAAGTGAAATTGAACGCCGCATGGTTCCAGACTCTCTACGACGACTACGACATGTCGACAGGCACGGCACCGGCCATGACTACAAACTCATTTACACGCACAAACCGTGTGATTGGTCTCGGAGTGGACATTAAATTATAATCATTCTTCCTATATTTAAAAGCGGAAAGGGCACCCGGTGGGTGCCCTTTCCGCTTTTAAATATAGGGATATTCGTGTAGAAAAGAATGTGTTTTCGAGGAGTGTAAGCGGGATTTCGAGGAGTGATGAGTGTGTAGCGGGGAGTGAGACTATCTTCTGTTCCTTTGCATATATACTTTATGTTGGTAATCCCACCCCCGCTACACACTCATCACTCCTCGAAAGTACACTCCTCACCCCGGATCCACATCGAAATATATCTGCAACGAGGCATAACGCTTGTCCGTGGTGAGGCGTTCTTGCGCCATCAGAAGATAGCGGCGCACCTCACGGCGGTCTATGCCGGGTTCGAGTTTGAGCACTATTTTCCTTATGTTCAGCGTCTTCACCTTCGCCACCGCCGGTTTGTCGGGACCAAGCACACGGTCGGCAAACCACGAGCGCAGCAGGCTTCCGAGTTCTATTGAGGCAGTGTTCACCGTATCATCGTTGCGGTGTTTCAGGTATATGTATATAAGATTGCGAAACGGCGGATAGCGGAATGCCGTGCGCTCCGACTTCAGGTCGGCATATAGAGAGGCGTAATCGTTGTTCACCACCTGACCTATCAACGGCACGTCGGGACTCTTGGTTTGCAGGATCACAAGCCCGCGGCGCCCGCGACGGCCGGCCCGCCCGGCCACCTGCGCCATCATCATATATGCCTGCTCGTAGGCGCGGAAATCGGGATAGTTCATCATCGAGTCGGCGTCGAGTATGCCGACGACACTGACCCGACCGAAATCAAGACCTTTGCTTATCATCTGCGTGCCTACAAGAATATTGGTCTTGCCGGCCGAAAAATCACTTATTATCCTGCCGTAAGCGTTACGTGTGCGGGTGGTGTCGAGGTCCATGCGCGCAACACGTGCCTCGGGAAAAATCTCACGGATTGTATCCTCAATCTTCTCTGTGCCCGCTCCACGGCTTTTCAACTCTGTGTTTCCGCATGCCGGACACTCGTGAGGCACGGTGTACGTAAACCCGCAGTAATGACAGGTGAGGGTGTTCATGTTGCGGTGAAACGTCAGACTCACGTCACAGTGCTCGCAACGGGGCACCCACCCGCATTGCCTGCACTCTATCATCGGCGCGAACCCGCGGCGGTTCTGGAACAATATGGCCTGCTCTCCCCGCTCTATAGCCTCCCGTATTCTCGTCAAAAGCAACGGAGAGAAAGGGCCTCTCATCATTTTCCGGTGGCGCAGGTCTTTCACGTCGACCACCTGTATCTCGGGAAGCTCCACCCCCTTGTATCTCTCGGTGAGCGACACATAGCCATACTTGCCGGTGACCGTGGCGTTATGGTATGTCTCCATGCAGGGAGTGGCGGTGCCCAGCAGAGTTTTCGCCCCCATGGCGTGGGCAAGCATGATGGCCGTGCTGCGGGCATGATAGCGTGGAGCTGGGTCCTGCTGCTTGTAGCTGCTCTCGTGCTCCTCGTCCACTATCACCAGACCGAGACGGCTGAAAGGCAGCAAGACGGCCGAACGGGCTCCGAGAATTATATCGTATGGAGCCGCCGACAACTGTTTTTTCCATATCTCCACCCGCTCGGCATCGGAGTATTTGGAGTGGTATATGCCGAGACGACTGCCGAAAACACTGCGCAGACGCTCCATAATCTGCACCGTCAAGGCTATCTCGGGCAACAGATAAAGCACCTGCCGGCCACTGTCTATCTGCTGTTGTATGAGGTGTATGTATATCTCTGTCTTGCCGCTCGACGTCACTCCGTGCAGCAAGGTCACGTCTTTCTGAAGAAAAGAAAGCACTATATTGTCGTAAGCATCCCGCTGCGGGCCGCTCAGGGGCTTTATTCTCTCTGGATGCGGGATGCCGCCGCTGTTGAGGCGCCCCACCTCTCGCTCGTATGTCTCAAGCACACCGCGCTTCACCAGAGCCGTGACTGCCGAGACGTCCGTATGCGCCGAGTTCATAAGCTCCTCACGGGTGATTTCGGCCGGCACGGCAGGCAGCGTATCTCCGGCGGCATCCTCGCCGTAAGCGAGCGATACATATTCGGTCAACGCACGGCGCTGCTTGTCGGCACGGCGAAGCATATCGAATGCGGCATGCAGCGCACGGGCGGTGCTGAACCGGGAAGTGAGGCGCACATAGATTTCTTTTCGGGGCTTATAACCGTCTTCAGCCTTCAAGCCCGACGGCAAAGCGGCTTTGTAAACCTCTCCGACAGGCGACATATAGTAATCGGATATCCAACGCCAGAGGCCGTATTGCCCTTCCGTCACCACCGGCTCTGCATCGAGCGCCCGCATGATGGGCTTCACCTTATAGCCCTGCGGAGCGTCGCCATGCACTCGGACCACGACACCGACGTGTATCTTGGTCTTTCCGAACGGCACAGCCACACGCACGCCGAAACGCACCTGCGCCGCAAGTCCTTCCGGCACGGAGTAAGTGAAAAGCCCGTCGAGAGGCAACGGCAATATTATATCTGCGTAAATCATGACCTGATGTCTTGTCGGGAGCATACGGAAACATGCGACACCACGAATGCTTCACGCTCCGTTCGCATATCTGAAAATCCCCGTTACGATATGCAAAGGTAAGCATTTGGCGGTAAAGAACCAAAGGCACGGACACTGAAGTTAGTATCACGGCAATATGAACAGACGCAAGCCGACGCTACTCATAGCTTGCCGGCCACAGACATGACATTTGCCGGAGCACGGCCTCCGTCAAGTTCGGCTTTCATATAGTCCATGTAAGGAGCGGCATGGGAGAAAAAGCGGTGATATCCCGAGCATAAATAGTTCAGTCCGGGATTGCCGTAACGGTCGCGGACAAATCGGTTTTTAGGACACTCGCCATTGCAGGCGAAAAGGAAACCGCACTCACGGCACTGCCGGGGAAGCGACAGCCGCTTGGCGTTGCCGAAAGCAATCTGCCTCTGTCCGTACATCATCGAGGTAATGGTATCGCGACGTATGTTGCCGAGCTTATAATCGGGAAACACGAAATGGTCGCAACTATAAAGATCGCCGTTATGCTCCAAGGCGGCGGAATGGCCGCACACCGGTGCCAACGAGCATATTCCGGGCGGTACCCCCGCCCAGTTTGCAAGCGTAGCATCGAACAATTGAACAAAGATCTCACCCACATCGGCACGCAGCCACTCGTCAAAAAGCCCGCAGAGAAAACGTCCCCACTGCCCCGCCGATACGGAAGCGCTTGTCATCATGCCGCCTTCCACCGTGCCGGGCATCAAAGAATGGGTGCAGTCCATACGCTCAACGACAGGCGTAAACTGCAAGAAACGGCACCCGATGCTCTTGAAAAAGCGATAGAACTCTACCGGACAATCGGCGTTCTGACTGTTGACCACGGCCATCGCGTTCCACTCCACACCGTGTTTTTCAAGCAGATCGATGCCTCGCAGCACCCTGTCGAACGACGCGCCGCGCATCGGTTCATGAAAACGCCGTGGACCATCGATCGATATTCCCACGAGAAAACCGTTGTCCCTGAAAAAGCGGCACCACTCATCGTTGAGCAACGTGCCGTTGGTCTGGATGCAATTGTCTGTCCGGCGGCCGCCGGCATAGCGCCGTTGCATCTCCAACGCTTTCTCATAGAAAGACAACGGCCGCAGCAACGGCTCACCGCCATGCCACGTGAAAAGCACCTCCGGCATGGCCTGAGCCTCTATATACTGCCTGGTGAAAAGGTCGAGAAGGTCGTCCGACATGCAAAAATCGGCCGTTTCATCGTACATTTTCTTCTTTTCGAGATAATAACAATAGCTGCATGAAAGGTTGCACCGAGAGCCGGTCGGCTTCGCCATCACATAGAACGGACGGGAGAATGGTTGCAGTATGCTCATCGTTCAATACTCTATATAAGGTTTAAGGCGTTTTATCGCATCCTCGGTAAAGTCGCGATGAAGGCTCAAATCATCGATACTCGACAGCGTTCCGTGCAAACGTCGGTAGTCGACAATGGCTTTCGCACGGAAATATCCAATATAAGGATGACGCTTTAAACGGGTAAGCGTGCTTTTGTTGACATTCAGTTTTGCCACATCCTGACTGCCGATAATGAAGAAACGCTTCGATTCGGACGGGAAACCGTCGATTTCATCGAGCTGGTCAATGCTTAGATATCCTCCGAGCCGCTCACGGTAATCCACTATCGCACGGGCAAAGCCGCTTCCGATACCCGGCACCCGTTTCAACTGCGATGTGTCGGAGCTGTTCAATACGATACGTTCCGACTCGCCGATCTTAACCGGATATCTCACGGTGTCACGCACGTATCGCTCCGCTTCGACAAGCGTGGAAGCGGGATTATAGTCGGGAGAAATGCGGATATAAGGTTTTAGAGCTTTATATTGGGCCACCGTCAGACCGTAAAGACGGGCGAAATCCGATGCCTTGCGATATATTCCGCCTTTCGCTCTGTACTTATATATATTGCGAACCTGCCACGGTTGTAGTCCGAGACGCAACAGAGCGGTGCTGTCGGCGGTATTGGGATCGAAGAAAAATAGTTCGGTTTTCCGACATTCAACGGCATAATACTCTCCATCCTGCCGGTAACAACTATCATTTTGCCGATGAAACCGCCCGTTTTCGATGCCGGGTACACTTTTTACAAACCCCGCCTCACCACTGCCGGCATCGGATACACTTTTTACACTGCTTCCGCTATCATCCGATGAAACCGCCGTTTCCCGCAAACCGGACGACAAACGATTGTCATTTCCCATGAAAACCACAACAGCCAATCCGACCGCCGCAACGACAATAAGCCCCAACAGCGACTTACGGTCTGACTTATTATAATATGGCTTCAACCGCATTTTCATTTGTCAGGAACAAGCGACTATATCCGTCATCCACCCGCAACTATATAAGTCCGAACTGATTGAGGAATATTATGACTATGCACACGGGGCATACATACTTCACGCAGAACAGATAGAGGTGGAAGAAACGGGTACGCAATGTACCGTTGTTGGTGTATTCGTCGCGTACTATCTTGTGAGGTACAAACCAACCGACAAACAGGCAGGTGAGGAAACCGCCGACCGGAAGGAATATCTGGCCTGTGACGAAATCGAAGAGTTCGAACAACGGCATGCCGAACAACTGCAAACCGTCGAACCGTCCGAGCGATAGCGAGCAGAAAACGCCTATCACCGAGCATGCCATCGTGACGAAAAGAGCGGCCTGCCTTCGTGAGATGTGAAACTCCTCGTGGAAAAACGCCGTGCTTACCTCATGCAAGGAGATAAGCGACGTGAGGGCCGCAAGCGCCAGAAGGCCATAAAACAGCAACGACACCACATAACCGACGGCAGGCATCGCCGCAAAAGCCTGATGGAAGACATTGGGCAGCGTGATGAATATCAGCGACGGGCCGGAATCAGGATTTACCCCAACGGAAAACGCAGCGGGAAATATCATAAGGCCGGCGAGAATGGCAACCATACTGTCTATAATCCCTATCTGTATGGCGGAACGCGGCAAATCGGTGTGCCTGCTGAAATAAGACGCATACGTGCATACACAACCCATGGCTATGCTGAGAGAATAAAACGCCTGACCGAGAGCACTGAAAAAGACATCCGCATTCAGCTTGGCCAGGTCGGGCTTGAAAAGAAACGCGATACCAGCCTCCGCTCCCGGCAGCGTACATGAAGCTCCGACGATGAACAGCAGGAGGATGAACAGCGTGGGCATCAGCGCCTTCGATGCCCTCTCTATTCCGTCGCGCACCCCATGGGATATTACGAAATGGGTGACAAAGAGAAACATCACCATCCAGAATATCGGTTTGACCGGATCCTGCTCGAAAGCCACAAAGTAGTCTTTTATATACTGGGTGTCGCCTTGCAGACGGCCGAGCAAGGAAGCATAGATATATTGAAGGCACCAGCCGGAGACGACCGCATAATAGCCGGTTATCAGAAAACCCGTCAGCACACCCATATATCCCACAAACCGCCATAGGGACTTACCGGCAAGCTTGCCGTAGGCACGGGCGGTGTTCGACTGTCCATGCCGTCCGATGATAAACTCGCTCACCATGCACGGTATTCCGAGCAGCAACACGCATCCCAGATACATGATTATAAACACCGCTCCACCGTTCTCGCCCGCCATATAAGGGAAGCGCCATACATTTCCGAGACCGACCGCCGAACCCGCCGTAGCAAGAATGATGCCCAGCTTGCTGCCGAATTTAGCTCTTTCCAACTGTGCCATATAGCAATTCTCTTAGTTTACAAATATTGGAATATAAAAAATTAGATTACTTGTGAGTTGCAAAAATACGGAAAAAATCTTACTTTTGTATCCTGATAATAACTTTATATGCAATATTTATATCAATTAATAAGAAAATATCCGTTTTCGGTATTGCTGATATTGGTAATCTGGTATTTATCGTTCTTCACTCCGCCAAAAACAGAACTCGACAATGTGGAGTTCATAGACAAGTGGGTACATATAATAATGTACGGCGGAACATGCGGCGTTATATGGCTCGAATACCTGCGGCGGCATCCTTCCCTGAATGCCGGCCGACTGTTTCTCATGGCGTGGCTGGCCCCGGTCATAATGAGCGGAGCCATCGAGCTGTTGCAGGAGCACTGCACAGACGGAAGGCGCAGCGGCGACTGGCTCGACCTTGCGGCAAACACCGTTGGCATCACTCTTGCGGCCCTGTTCGGTATTCTTGCGGCAAAGAAGCGCCCCAAAGACTGAACGGATACGAGCGGAGGCTTGAGTTGTAAAACCGCCGGTCGCCCGTCACCTCATCACCGATGAATTCCGGTTTGTCGAACTCCTCGTCTTCCGAGCCAAGCTCTACCTCGGCCATAACGAGTCCCGTGTTCTCTCCATAAAACTCATCCACCTCAAATGTATGCCGGCCTGCACTGACGAGATAGCGGGTCTTGTCTATCACCCCCGGCTCACACAGTTTGAAAAGTTCTTCCGCCTCACCGGCCGTGATCTCCTTCTCAAACTCATAGCGTGTCATGCCATGCCCGTCAGACGGCCCTTTGATGGTAAGATAGCCGCGGCCGTCACGGATACGCACTCTTACCGTGCGCCCGCGGCCGCTGCATATATACCCCTGTTTTATACGGCTGCTTCCCGACGCCTGACGTTTGTAGGCATCACCGCGCACAAGAAACTTGCGCTCTATTTCAAGACCACTCATGATTTGCGGCCGTCAAATTGCCGAGAATGCCACAAAACTGCACACGGCCAGCAACATGAGCACCACCGCTATCCATATTATGACTTTCCGCCCTTCTTTCTCCTGCCGTGCCCTGTATGCCGCACGGCGTGCATTGTTCTTGTTACTCATAGTTCTTTCGGTTTTTATTTTGTTATCGGATTTTTATTCATTGCATGCCGTTTGCCGCCTGTACACATCCCGATGGCACCGCACCCTTTGACTGGTCACTGCAAATAATGTGCGGACTTACAGCCTGCCGCAATGGCGTCAGACGACTTTTCACCGGCCGAATCACTGCTCATCGTTTACCGGGAACTCCATCAGATAAGCCTTGATAAACCCGTCGAGATCACCGTCCATCACGCCGTCCACATCCGTTGTCTGATAATTGGTGCGGTGGTCTTTCACCCGCCGGTCGTCAAACACGTAGCTTCGTATCTGGCTTCCCCACTCTATCTTTTTCTTTCCTGCCTCGATTTTGGCCTGTGCCTCGAGACGTTTCTTCATAGCCCGGTCATAGAGCTGCGATTTGAGCAGCCGCATGGCGTTGTTACGGTTTTCGAGCTGCTTGCGGCTTTCAGTGTTCTCGATGAGTATCTCCTCCTCTTCTCCCGTGTCGGGATCCACATACTGGTAGCGCAGGCGCACGCCGGTCTCCACCTTGTTGACGTTCTGACCTCCGGCACCGCCGCTTCGAAAGAGGTCCCAGCTCACCTTGGCCGGATCCACATATACCTCTATCGTGTCGTCGACAAGCGGCGAAACGAACACACTCGCGAAACTCGTCATCCGCTTGCCTTGTGCGTTGAAAGGCGATACCCGCACGAGGCGGTGCACTCCGTTCTCGCTTTTCAAGTATCCGTAGGCATACTCTCCACCCTCAACCTGCATGGTCACACTCTTTATTCCGGCCTCGTCGCCGTCTTGAAGGTTACTTATCGTCACCTTATGGCCGTGAGCCTCGGCCCAGCGCTGATACATGCGCATCAGCATCGACGCCCAGTCCTGGCTCTCGGTGCCGCCGGCACCGCTGTTTATCTTCAGCACCACGTCCATCGGATCTTCTTTCTGGCGGAGCATGTTTTTCAGCTCGAGACTCTCTATCGCCGCCACGGCCTTGGCGTAGTTGTCGTCCACTTCCTCCTCGGTGACCATCTCTTCCTTGTAGAAATCGAAAGCGAGCTGCAACTCATCGGCACAAGTGCGCACCTCGGCGTATCCGTCTATCCACCGTTTTATGCCCTTCACTTTCTTCATCTGCTCCTCGGCACGCTTAGGGTCTTCCCAGAAGTCGGGCGCCTGCGTGCGCAGGTCTTCCTCCTCAAATTCTATCTTTTTCCTGTCTATGTCGAGATAGCGGCGCAAGGCGTCGGCACGCTCGATAATATCTTTCAGTTGATCAGAAGTTATCATTTTCCAATATATGTGTTATGGACTGTTATAAGCAAACCACCTGTTTACTCGTACATCCTGTCTATTTCTTTCTTGTAGTTCTCGGCAACGACACGACGCTTGAGCTTCAACGTGTTCGTCAGTTCGCCCCGCTCCATCGTGAAGTGATTGGGCAACAGCGTGAACCGCTTCACCTGCTCGTAGTGCGTGAGCTGCTGTTGCAGCGTGTCTATGCGCTCCATCATCATCTTTCGTATACGCTCATCGGCACAAAGGTCCTCACGGCTGCCGAAAGCGATGCCGTGCTCACGGGCATACTCTTCGAGCAGCGAATACTCGGGGATTATCAGCGCCGAAACAAACTGGCGCATGTCGGCTATGACCGCTATCTGGTCTATATACTTGTCTACAAGCAGCGTGGTCTCGATCATCTGCGGAGCGATGTATTTTCCGTTTGATGTCTTGAAAAGGTCTTTTATACGCTCCTTCAAGAACAGCTCCCCGCCTTTCATGTATCCCGAGTCGCCGGTGCGGAAATACCCTTCCTCGTCGAACGACGCTTTCGTCTGGTCCTCGCGGTTGTAGTAGCCGGGAGTGATGGTAGGCCCTTTGAGCAACACTTCGCCCTCCTCGCTGATCTTCACCTTTATACTGTCTATCGGATAGCCTACCGACCCTATCGAATAGGGCTTTCCCAAGTGGTTGCAGCTCACCGTGGCCATACTCTCCGTAAGACCGTATCCCGCAAGCATGTTCAGACCGATGGAATGCACGAACTCCTCAACCTTGGGGGCTATCGCCGCTCCGGCCGTCGGGAAGATATTGGGGTGTGTAAGCCCCAGTTCCTTGCGCACAAGGCTGAATATCGTCTTGTTTATCATCTCGTATTCGAAATGCAGCGCCACCGGAGGCCGCTTGCCGCGGCTCAGATACTCGATGTTATGCTTGCGGCCTACAGCCAGCGCGTTCTTGAAAACCTTGCGCTGCACGGGGTTCGACTTCTCTATCTTTTCGAGCACTCCCGAGTACACCTTCTCCCAGAAACGGGGCACGGCGCACATGCTCGTAGGATGCGTCTCGCGCATTGACTTCTGCACCTCCTGAGGATAGGTGTTCACTATCAGCGACGCTCCCTCGCAGAGACAGAGCACAGCCCATGCCTTCTCGAATATATGGGCAAATGGCAGAAAGTTGAGCACCCGGTCGTTCTCCGTCAGCGGCACGCAGTGATGATTGGCCGTGAGCGCATGATTATACTGGCCGTGGGTCAGGATGACACCCTTACTGTCGCCCGTGGTCCCGCTTGTATACAGTATGTTGGCAATATCCTCGTCGCAGGCCTGGGCATACATATTGTCCACCTCGCTTTGGCGCGGATGCCCCCCGCCGAGTTTAAGGAAGTCTGAGAAATACATGGCGTTGGCATCATGCTCGGCAATGCGCACCTGACCGTCGAAAACAATTATGCGCTCCATCGACGGGCAGTGGGAGAACACCCGCCGTGCCTTGTCATACTGCTCCTGCTCGCCCACGAAGAGTATCCTCACCCGGGCGTCGTTTATCATGAACTGTATCTGCTGCTCACTGCTCGTGGCGTAGAAAGGTATCGTCACCACCCGCACTCCCCACGCGCCATAATCGCACATGAGATATTGCACACAGTTCTGAGAGAATATACCGATATTCTCCTGAGGCTTGACTCCGAGATTGAGAAGGGCGTTTGACACTGTCTTTACCGTGTCGGAAAACTCGCTCCACGAACACGACTTCCACTCCGTGCCGCCGAAGTCCTTGTACATCATGACCTCACGGCTTCCGTATTTCTTTGCCTGTTCGTGAACCATCACGGAAAGATGACTGAATGCATGCATAATATGTCGTTTTTTATTTTAATGCAAAAATACTCCAAATATATCACAACACAAAACAAATGACGTTTTTTTTGACGGCTGACACACGGCTGCGGCACGGTAATGCCGGCAGCCTCACCGGACGATGCGACCGTACTGGGCAACGGCCGCCCGGCCGTCAATAATATTTACAAAACATGTTTAAATTTCCGATTGTTTTGAAATTAAAATCCCGTGACTCGAAATACCACCGTATTTTGACACCTTCGCAAGTCGCTGGCATACAGAGCCTTACAGCCGCCACCCGCATCACCCACATCAAACCGCCTGAAATCACTCCCGTTTTTTTCCGTTTAGCGTCCCGTTGGCTCGCGTTTAGATGCCAAACGGAAGCCAACGGGACGCTAAACGCAACGCAACAAGCAACCAATCGCAGTCCAACGGGCATCCCGTTGCGGAAAAACACGCTTTTCGCCGGCATTGTTTTAAGCGGCATATCGCCTATCGTATAGCAATCGGTATCGTATTCGTATTCTATTTCGACGAAAAGCGAAGTGTTAAATACTTGACTTTTTATTTACTTTGCGCAACAACATTCCAATACTTCCGACACTATATTTTCCCGTATTTATATCTACATAAAGTGTTTTTTTTCGTATCTTTGCTACCACTATGACACATGACAACTATGTTTACGAAGCGGTGGAACTGCTCAAAAAGCTGATAGCCACTCCGTCGGTAAGCCGGGACGAGAGCCGGGCGGCTGACATAATAGAGGACTACATGACGAGCCGCGGACTGGCTCCGCGCAGGGAGGCGAACAACGTGTTTGCCGTATGCGACGACTACGACGAAAGCAAACCTACGATGCTGCTCAACGCCCACATAGACACGGTGAAACCAGTAGCCACATGGACAAGAGACCCTTTTGCGCCTGAGATTGACGGCGACAGGCTGTACGGACTGGGCAGCAACGACTGCGGAGGCGGATTGACCGCGCTCTTACAGGCATACAGAGCCGGCCTGAGGCGAAAGCGTGAATACAACATCGTATACGTGGCATCGGCCGAGGAGGAGGTATCCGGCAGCGAGGGCATAGTGCGTGTGCTGCCGTTGCTGCCAGAAATAGACATAGCCATGGTGGGCGAGCCTACCGGCATGCAGCCAGCTATAGCCGAAAAAGGACTGATGGTGATAGACGGAACGGCGCACGGCCGCTCGGGACACGCCGCACGCGACGAGGGAATAAACGCCATAAACGAGGCGCTCGACGACCTGATGTGGCTGCGCGACTACCGGTTCGAGCGGGTGAGCAGGCTGCTCGGAGCCGTAAAAATGAGCGTGACGATGATCACCGCCGGCACACAGCACAATGTGGTGCCCGACGAGTGCCGCTTCGTGATAGACGTGCGCACAAACGAACTGTACGACAACCGCGAGGTGTTCGACATCATACGCAGTCACCTGCACAGCGATGTGAAGGCACGCTCTTTCCGTCTGAACTCATCGGGGATAGATGCCTGCCATCCGCTCGTGAGACGGATGACGGACATGGGGATGCGTCCGTTCGGTTCTCCGACATTGTCTGACCAGGCGTTGATGCCCTTCCCCTCGCTGAAACTGGGACCGGGCGAGTCGTGCCGCTCCCACTCTGCCGACGAATTCATCTGCATAAGCGAGATCGCCCAAGCGATAGAGACATACCTGATGCTGATATAAAAACAGGATTTGGAACATCGAATAAGCCCAACCGATGTCCCAAACCCTGCTATCTAAAATGAAAAAGATTTTATCTTCCGAGCCAGACCTCCGGGTTTAGCTTCGCTGTCTCGCGGCGCAACTGGAATTGCAGTATGCGGTCTTGCCCCACGGTGCCGATAGCCTGTCGGGCAGACACTTTCTGGCCGCGGTGCACACTTACCGAGGCCAGATTGCAATATACCGATATATAACTTCCGTGACGCACCATGACACCGGTGGTTCCGCCGAAACTGAACACGGCACTAACCTCGCCGTCGAATATGCTCCGCACCTGCGCACCGGCATGCCCCTGTATGTTCATACCCTTGTTGTCGAGCCGCACGCCTTTAAGCCCCTCCACGTTATACTGACCGAAGTGGCTCACTATGCGGTAAGGACCGGCTATCGGCATTGGCAGACGCCCCTTGTTGCTCTCAAAACTGCCACTGATCCTGCGGTCTTCGGAATCCAACTTATACACCATGTCGGCCGATTTTTTGGCCTCGGCCACTTCCTTGGCATGCTCACGGGCATCGCGCGCGGCCTTGCGCTCGGCATCCTCACGTTCTTTCTCGGCTTCGCGCGCGGCCCTGTCGGCCGCCGCTTTCTCGGCGGCACTCTTGCGCGAGGCCGCCTGCGCCTCGGCCTTCAGTCTCTCCTCGCGCTCTTTCGCCTCGGCTATGCGGCGCGCGTTCTCACGGGCTGCGGCCTCGGCTTCCGCTTTCTTGCGGGCAAGCTCCGCCTCACGCTTACGCTTTGCCTCGGCCTCGGCCTTGCGCTTGGCCTCGGCGGCGGCACGGGCACGGGCCTTCTCCACCTCGATGGCTATGAGGCGATCTATCTGTGCATTGAGGGCAGCATCCTTTTTGCGCTGCGTCTCGATTATCTTCTGTATCTCTTTCTGCTGCTTCTGCAACGTGGATACAACGGTCTGCTGCTCGCTCTGCTTGGTTTCCAAGGCACGCCGCTCACGCTCGTCACGGTCGAGCATGGCATCTTTCTGCTGCTTGGCAGCCACCAGGTCGGCATGCTCACGCCTCACCTCCTGTTCCTTGGCCTTTACCATCTCGCCTTGCACCCGCTGATATGTGGCATATTCTCGCATGAAACGCAGGCGGCGGTACATCTGGGTAAAATTCTTCGCGCTGAAAACAAACATCAGCTTATTTTGCAGCGAGCGGTTGCGGTGCATGTAACGCATGGACTTGACATACTTCTGCTTCTTGTCGTCGAGCTGCGCATTCAACTCGTCAAGACGGTCCTCATGCTGTATTATATTGAAGTCAAGCTCGCTGATCACACGCTTTATCGTATCGATGCTCTTGCGCTTGTCGGCTATCTCGGTATTGAGCATCATCAGGCTCTGCAACCGTTTTCTCACGTCGCGCTCGTTGATGCGCAACCGTTGCTCGTGCTGCCTTATCTGCTTCTTTATCCTGTCGCGCTCGCTCTGCAAGCCCTTTATCGACGCTGGCTTGGCCGCCGCGCTCCTTGCCGTAGCCGTCCGCTTGCGGGCCGTAGTCACAGCCGGCCTCTTTCTGGTAGTGGTCTTGCGCTTCTGCGCCTCTGCCGGCACGGCAAAGACAAACAGAAAAATGAATATCCCGAATACTGTCTTCAACATTTTATAAAGCCGATACAATGATTTTACAAAGAAAAGGTGTCGAAAATCACAAGGCCATGAACCTGCGCAGAATTTCATCGACATTCACCTGGCGATACTTGCCGGACACCTCGGTACGCGTTTCCCAGTCGCTGTCGTTGCCGAGATAGTTGAGCATAAGCCCCAGTTTCACTTCCTTGTCGCCGGTGGTGAAGGTTATCATGTTGTTGGTAGGAAACTTCTTGGAACCCATTTTCTTGAACTCCATGTAGTCCCAGTTGAGCTGTGTATTGCCGCGGAACTTGTCCTTATATAATATGTTGGCCATCTTGATGAGGCCCGTGCTCTGCGCTGCCAGCCACTTATACGACATTTTATCTTTCTCCAAGGATATTACGACATCGTCGCCTCCAATATTCGCCTTGTAGTCTTTAAGCTGCTCGTCGGTCAGCTTGGAACGTCCCGGCTGGAAAAGCTCGTTCCAGAAAAGCGCCTGGAGGGAATAGAAGTTGAGACCGCTGTTGCGCAGGAAGTCAAGATGGGCATAAGGCACTTTCAGGTACTGCTTGTTTATGCGGTCCATGATGAGCACATAGTCTTTCGTGAATTCGAGACGGCCGGCCTCCACAAAACCGAAGGCCATGAGTTGAAGGCGTATCACATCGTCGCGCTTCATCTTCAAGTTGCCGGTGAGTGTTAGGTCCTGCGATCCCACTTTCACCTGAAACTTCACTTTGGAAGTGATGAACTTGGCATACTGCGCATTATCAGATACTTTTTGAATCATCTGATGCTGCGCCACATCGTCCGTGGCCACCTTCTCCACAGATTTCTCCACGGTCTTCGACGATTTGCACGAACCCATAACAAACGGCATCGCAATGACCGCAATCTTCAAAAAACTTAATGGCTTCATTCCTTTATGTATTTTTTCTTCTTTATCTTCCTTATCAATATCTTCCTGTCGGGAGTATCTTTCAATGCCCGCTGCCAGTACTCCACGGCCTTTACGGCATCTCCGTTCATTGCGTATATGTCTCCGGCATGTTCCACGATGATGTCGCTAACGGTGCTGTCGCTCTGCAAAGCCTGATCGATATACACCTTGGCCTCGGCATAGCGCTGCTGCATGAACAGTATCCAGGCGTAGGTATCAAGGTAGGTGGAGTTCTGCGGTTCGGCCTTTATGGTCTTGTAGCTCATCTTCTCGGCCTTATCAAGGTTTTCTCCGGCCACACTGAGGTAATAAGCATAGTTGTTCAAAGCCATGACATTGTCGCTTTTCCATTGCAGGCATGAGTCGTATGCCGCAAAAGCCTCTTTCATCAGTCCCTTGGCCGAGAACAACTGGCCGAGCAGGGAATAATAGTCGGACACTATATCGGGAGGACTTTGCCCGGTGATGAAGCCCGCCCCTTTTTTCAACACGCTTATCGCGGCATCCTCATCGCCCTTGCTGTTTCGGGCTATACCCTCGTAATAATAAAACGCCATCTCATCGGGATTATACTGACGGCCGGCCTCGCAAATGGCAATAGCCCTGTCGGCGTCATCATCCGTGAATGCATAGCCAAGCAGTTGCAGTCGCGCGGCAGACTTGTCTGGCTCTATCGACAGTATCTTTTCAAGCACGGGACGTATGCTGTCGGCGGGCATTTTCTTCAAGTTCATGTATGTGGCGTGCAGCATGAGTATCTCGCTGTCCGGCTGGGGCATATTGCGCAGAGTATCGAAAAACGCCAATATCTTAGTGCTGTCGCCGCCGTTGTTCTCACTTTGGCTTATTTCCTCCCGAAGCACGAATATTTTGGCGACAGTGGCCATGTTTTTGTTTTTCAATATTCCGACTGTCATGGAATCGGCCCTGAGGGTGTCCGCAAGTTTCTTATAATATAGTCGTAAAGACATTTGCCCCCTGCTGTTGTCCGGCTCCTGGGCAAGCACGGAGTTGAAAACATCCAAAGCCTTTTCGCTTTGCCCGTTATCAAGCAATATCTCTCCGTACATCACACGATAATTAAGGTCGTTTGGATACTGCTCGGCCAACTTCATCATCTCCGACAACTCGGCTTCCGTATTGTTCTGGTTTGAGTATATCTCGCATTTCATCAGCGACAGGCGCTCACTTTTACCTTCCATCTCCTCCATACGTTCCAATGTCCGTATGGCATTGTCATAATCGGCCTGCTGCTGATAGAGCCTCACGAGGACTTCAAGAATGTCCTCACGGCTTTTGTCTATAGCCACAATGTGTTCGAAAGCATCGATGGATTCGACGAATTTACCGTTTTGGGCATACAGATTGGCAAGTGTCTCGAGAAAAGATATATTGTCGGGACTCAGTTCCACGGCACGTTTCGTCATGCTCATGGACTTCTCCTTTTCTCTCATTGCCATATAGTACTGGGCCAGATAGAAATAAGCCTCGGCCGCACCGGGATTTATCTCGATGCAGTGACGCAGCAGGTCAAAGGCCGCCGAACTGTTACCTTTCTGACGCTCGGATATCGCTTGAAGAAAAAAATAGTCGTATCTGAGTTTCGAATTGTCGGCAACGGCCGACTCATCCGATATATGCAATATGCCCGATGAGGGCGAAACCGTGCCAGCCGAAGAATTACCGGCAGAAAGAGCACTGCGTGCCGAGTCGGCCATGACATCCCGTTGCGACGCATTGGCTACACACCACGGCATCGAAAACAATGAAACCAACAAAAGAAACAATGTCCTCAACATCTCATCCTCTTTATTATCCGCACACATCTGCCGGCCTGTCTATACTATTTAACTGATTACACCACTATACTCCGGGTCATTTCACTCCCGTATGCCCGTATCCGCCCTCGCCGCGCTCGGTCTCGTCAAGCTCGTCAACCTCGATGAAACGGGCTGTTTCATGCCTCGCTATCACCATCTGGGCTATCCGCTCGCCGGCATTGACAACAAAATCATCGGTTGAAAGATTTACCAACAGCACCTTTATCTCACCTCGATAATCGGCGTCTATGGTTCCGGGGGAGTTTAAAACGGTCAGTCCGTGCTTCAAGGCAAGACCGCTGCGAGGGCGCACCTGGGCTTCAAATCCCGGCGGAAGAGCTATATAAAGCCCCGTACCGACAAGACAACGCTCCATCGGACGGAGTGTAATCGGCTCATCTATATTCGCCCTCAAATCCATTCCGGCACTCTGCCCTGTTGCATAAGCAGGCAACGGCTGACCGCCCTTGTTTATCACTTTTATATCTATCATCTGTATGTTGTTTGTCTATGTACAGTCATTATCATTTTCACTACATGGCCGCGGCATATCAATATGGCAACCGTCACAAGCATTACAAGCGGGCATGATAATTTTGCGATACGGCCGTTATAATATAATCACATGACTGCCGGGAAATTGTTTCATCGCTGTCACACGGTTGCCACACTGTGGGCAACATGCCGTCGCACCGTTGTTTTCGCATTATTATAATGTGCAAAAGTAATGATTAATATCCAAACGCCCACACTTTTACCTCTAAATTATGGTATTTTTATATAAAAAAGCACTACTTTTGCATCATTATGATGAACTGGAAAAGGCTAATCACCAATAAAAGACTCGGACAGGAACACAAGCACATCGGAAAGCGCGATGACCGCAGCGAGTTTAAGCGAGACTATGACCGGCTGATTTTCTCGGCGCCGTTTCGCCGTTTGCAGAACAAGACACAGGTATTTCCGCTCCCGGGGAGCGTTTTCGTGCACAACAGGCTCACGCACAGCCTTGAAGTGGCAAGCGTGGGCATGTCTCTCGGAAACGATGTGGCACGTGAGTTGCTGCGTATTCATCCGGAACTGGAAGACTCGATGATAAACGAAATAGGGCAGATTGTATCCACGGCATGCCTCGCTCACGACCTTGGCAACCCTCCTTTCGGGCACTCCGGCGAGAAAGCCATACAGTCGTTTTTCACGGAAGGCAGTGGAAAGCGCCTCCAGGCGGAAGTAGACAGCAAGCTATGGGAAGACATAACCCACTTTGAAGGCAACGCAAACGCCTTCCGGCTGCTCACACACCGATTCCGAGGAAGACGCAACGGTGGTTTCGTGATGACGTATTCCACACTCGCCGCCATCGTGAAATACCCTTTCGAGGCATCAGCGGCAGGACGGCACGGCAAGTTCGGCTTCTTCAATACAGAGAAAGAGATATATGAAAGAATTGCCGATGAAATGGGGATAAAACGCTTGTCAGGACCGGGAGAGCCATTAAGATATGCCCGTCATCCGCTGGTATATCTCGTAGAGGCCGCTGACGACATCTGCTATGAGATCATGGACATAGAGGATGCGAACAAACTGATGATTCTTTCATTTGAGGAAACAATCGAACTGCTTCTGGGTTTCTTCGACGAAACGGACAAGAATAAAATCCTTAGCCGCATAGAGGAAGAACAGCTGACAGACGACAACGAGAAAATAGTATACATAAGGGCATGCGTGATAGGAACACTGGAACGCGAATGCGTGAAAGCGTTCGTGGAGCATGAGGACGAAATACTCTCAGGGGAGTTCACCGGTTGCCTCATAGACCATATATCAGACCGTCAACGTGACGCCTATACGCTATGTTCAAGAATATCAAAGAACAAGATTTACCGCAGCAAACCTGTACTTGACGTTGAGCTATCGGGTTACAAAATAATGGAAACACTAATGGAACAGATGATCGAGGCGGCCGCACACCCGGACAGGTTTTACTCCAAGCAACTGATAGACAGGGTCAGCAGCCAATATGAAATAAAGGCGAACGACATAGAGACAAGGCTGATGGCGGTGATAGACTATATCAGCGGCATGACGGACGTATACGCACTCGACGTTTATCAAAAGATAAGCGGAATAAGCCTGCCTATCATCTGACAACGGTTTAAAATCCGCCCGATACCGATATACGGCATGAGACGGAAACTGCCGCATTGACATTCCTGTTCATCCCGGGCCAAACCATTCTATTTTGAGGCGATGAAGCATTGTCGTACTCTCACCGCAAGTACCTGTATGCTGTATGGCCGCTCCGCCGAAAGCGTTAGGAGTCACCGTAGCCGACAGGTCCACGACAGTGGCCAGTCCCGAATTTGACGGCAATACGGTCGACGTTTCCACATGCGCGGCAAGACTGCCACCCCTCATCCGCAGTTCTATCGTGCAGCCCGTACGATAACATATAGCCGAAACAGGGTCTGTAAGCGGCGTTACGGTACCACCGGCATATTCCACAAGCATGAAATCCACTGCCTTGGCATGCTTCACCGTGCGTATTATCCTAAGCCCGTAGCCTGTCAGCGTGCGCGTATCAAATTTCAAACAAATATCCATATATTGCCCCGTGGCGCTTCCGAAACCCTGACCCGCAGTCTTGGTGGGATCGACTTGAAGTGTCAACGACATATCCCCGTAATGTCCGTTAACAGGAGTATACATCAGTCTCGCACCGCGCTGAGCCTGCAACAGCCCTTCACCGACCGCACCGTTAAACCCTCGTCCATAGGCCCACATGTCTTTATCCGTATCAAACGTCCATGGAAATTCAGCGGTATCAGCCGGCTTATACCCGTCGACAGTCCAGAATCCGGGTATTACCCGAACCTGATTTACGGTCGGAAACGTGCGGAAATCTGTCTCGTATATATCCGACCCCCCGGTCCGTGAAATATCCGTTTCTCCAAAATCCGACGGTTTCACCGCTCTTTTCATAATCAGATCGACTGCATTCCCCGCCTCGCTACGCCGGTGCTTCGGCTCTATACGTGCCATTATGAAATATCCGTTATCCGCCGTCGTCAGCCTGTACGAGCGCTCCGGGACACGCCCACGGCTCACTTTAACCGGTATGGCACCGTTCTTCCTGCCATCCACACAACGGTACCATGTGACAAGAGACTCGTCTTTTCTGCCGCACAAACCGAGAGTATAATCAGCGACAAGCATTCCGCCTTTCATCGTCAACCGAGTATTTCCCACGAAATCAGGAGGTGGAAGAACCGACGGACTTACGCTGACGCCCACAGCTCCGCGCAAACCGCAATCGGTATATGCCTCTATGTAAAAAACCGCCGTTTCATCGGTATTATTCCGGGGTGTCACCGTTATTGAGTCGCCATCATAAGACGATAATTCCACCATATCCTCAAAGCCAGGCCGTACACGCCAATGTATGTTCTCATTGCTATCAGAAGACTCTTTCAACAATTCATAACCACCGTGCCTCATAACCTCGGCAGAGAGACAAATGGAGCCGCCTCCGGTGACAATCGAAGCCATTTTACGGTTCAACACGAGGGCCGTGCCCATGTTGCCGCATCCCACCATACCCCTGATACCCGTCGGGTCCCAGTCATCATCGCCCCGCAAAAGATTGTACACATTATATACCGTATCTCCGCCGCATACCTCATAAAAAGCGGACAAAAGCGGCAAATCATCCATTTCAACGGTATTTTCCGGGTTACGGGCACCTATTTTATACGGATTGCCGTTCATAGTAAATCCCGCCTGATAGCATCTCTGCCACGTCTCGGGGTAGTTTGTCCACCCGACATAAACCGAATCACCTGTATGATACCTGCAATTCACAAGCGTAACCTGACCGGGAGCTTTACAGAAAACCATATCCCTATTGGAACCGCCGGCAGTGAAATCACAGTCGAGAAACACCGCCCCGCACCTATGGGTAGTGTAAAACGGCTTCTGCCCGTAAAGCGACAGGGTACATTTGAGATATACCCCGTTTCCGGTCAGCGCGTCATCGGTACACTCCATGTGGCAACGGTCGAACAATATGCGCCTTGCCCCATTGAGAGGGTTCATATTCAGCCTGCTTATAAACCTGACATTGCGAGCCACCACACGGTCACCATGACAGTAAGCCACATGAGCCTGTGTTATGGTCGCGGACCGCTTCTTGCGTCCGAGCGACGGAAGAAGATGAAAATCGAGATCAACATTACAGAAATTGCCCATGGTAAGGTTGCTCACCCGCAGTCCGTCACCATGAAAATCGAACATCGTAAAATTACCGACCGCGCCCTGTGTCTGGCCTCGTTGAGAGGCTAGTACCACATTACGGGCATCCCTCGTGAGTCCGATGAAATGGAGATTTTCACATCTTATCACCATTCCGAACGGCTCCCTGCCGTATTTCCCTGTCACAACCGCCGGTGTGTCGGGATCGTCCACCCAATATACTCCGGGAGCGAAGAGCACCCGCATGGGGTCATTCTCCGTCCCGTCGACAAGATGCGCCACCGCATCCCGTATTGAATTATAAACGTATCGGTAATTATCCGCCAAGGCATTGTCAAGCCTCGGGTCTACAAATATGGTACGCTCGCCGAGTGTTATCGTGCGGCCGCCATATATAATACTGTCTCCCAAAAAGATTATCGGGTCCGAACTGTCGAGCGACCGGTAAGCTTTATAGTCGGCAGAGAAAACAGGAATGACAGTGACAAGCAGCGCAGTGACCGCCAGAAACGTCATGAAACGCCTGAACATACGGACTGCCACCGGCCAAACGCACATCACGCCCCTACCTTTTCCTTATATATAACCTTATTGGCACCGCTCGTTATGGCGAGTGCCTCCGGATGCTCCTTTATGAACGAGTCTATATGCCGCACCCGCTTCTGGTCGAGAATTTCATCGACAGCAATCAGAATACCGGTCTCTTCCACATCACCGAAACCATAGTTTATTGCCGTGCCGAACAGTTTCATCGTAGGACTGAGCCCCATGTAAGCGTTAACAAGCGGTGGTATGTTATATCCCAGCCGACGCACCTCACGGTTGAGTATACGATAATCCTCCTTAAATGACTCCTCGCAGAAAAGCGCATCCAACTCAGCGGGATCTTCCTCTATAATCAGCGGTTTCATCGGCATCACGAGATTATCCTTGTCCTCAAAATGCTTTTTCAGGAAATATAGAATCATGTCGCGGCCTTTACGTATGTAAGAGGGATACATCGTCATCTTGCCGAAGAAATACTTGACGTCGGGCTGTATTACGGTGAGCGCCCCGAGGCCGTCCCACAGATTGTCGAGAGCGAAGAGGCTCTTAGAGCCGTTCTTGCTCGTATTCTGATAACCGAGTGACACGAAACTGCGTCCCAACTCTATGGTGTATGGCATATAATCGCGCATGAACTTCTCGGAGAAATGAAACATGTGGCTCGTGGCCAATACAGGCTGCCCTTTCTCGTCCACATCCACATCCTTGCCGAGTATATACCGGTATCCGCCGATAATCTCCTCTGCCTCCGGATTCCACACGATAAGCTGCTTATAGCAGTTCTCCATCGTGTCAAACTCATCGAGATCAAGCGGTTTTCCCGTACCGCCGCCCGCCTCACGGAATGCGATCTCACGCAAACGGCCTATCTCGCGCAGCACGTTGGGGGCGTTGTGGGCATCGATGATGTATATCTCGTTATTGCTCTTGTTTGTCATGCGGAGCTGTCTCTCCGGCGTAAGCTCGCTTTTGAGCACCTCTTTGTCTATCGGTCTTATTATTTCCTGTTCCATTTCCGGTTTAATCAGTTTCTTGTCTCTCTCTTTTTCAATAATTATCACGTTGCAGCTTTTCAAAGCTCGTATACTTTATCTTTAACATACTGCGCCCACTGCGCCGGCGTGCGGCTCTTGTCAAACGTCTGCCATGGAATCGGCTTGCCTATCGCCACACGGAAAGTCTTGTGCGCGTTCTTGTACATCTCGTCAACGAGGAAGAGCATCGCTATGTTAACCTTCTTCACATACCTGTCCGAGAAGTTTGCCAACCGGTAGAAAAAATCGGAGTTCTCACCGCCGAAACGTATCGGGACCACATCCCGTTTATACTCGACGCTCTTCACCACGAAAGTCTTCTTCCACTCCACATCGCACACCTCGCCCTTCCTCCTCCTCGAACATATCCCCGCAGGGAACATAAGCATGTGGTTGTCGCTCCTGAAACCGCTCTCCACCATTGCCGGAAAATTGCGGCTCTGCTTGCCCGTCTTGTTTATCGGAATACATACAGGTGCAAGTCCCGGCAGATTCATCAGCAGGTCATTGACCAGATAACGGAAGCGTCCGTCGTAGTGCCGACCTATTATCGCCCCGAGAGCCACACCGTCCTCACCGCCGAGCGGGTGGTTGCTCACAAACGTATACAGCCTGCCGTCATCCTTATCGGGCAGGTTTTCCATTCCGTCCACTATGAGTGTCATGTCGAGATAGCGCACGCACTCTTCGAGCCACTCCGTCCCGCTGAGGTGACGGCTCTCCCACAGATAGCGGTTCACTTCGTCCTGATGTATGATATGGCGGAGCCAGCGCACGAACGGAGCCGGCACGAATTTCGCCTTCGCTCCCATTTTCTCGCGCAGTATGCTATCGATGTCAATGGTTTTCTCCGTAATCTGTTTCATTTCTCTCTACATGCTAACAAACTGCAAAAGTAAAACAAATCTTTGATAATAGCTAATAAAATGTCAAGAAACAGGCTACATTATTTATTATTATCGTCATTATTGTTTATTTGCAGCCTATCAACCTGCCCAACATGTTGTTGCCGTAACGAGAACTGCTCGATTTATCATTCGGTCACAATAGAATTGCAGTACCGGCAATCGTACCACCAAACCGCATACAACTTACCGATACCGCAAGATTATTTTCATCGGATTATTACGCCAAATTCAATAAACGAAGCATAATCACCATTAATTTTCCCAAGAATGTATTGTATCTCGTTTAAAACACGTCCTATTAATCGCCATCAACAAAGTTTCTCCATTCTATCGTTCCAATTACCTTTATCTCTTTACCCGCCAAAAGAAGTTGATGACAGCAATCACAAGCAGTGTCGACCAGAGGTAGAGCATCGGTCGAGTACCTTCTATATACTGAACCAACGCGCCGCAAAGAAGAATCACAATGGTGTACATATCATTATCAGTATTACCCAAAATTCTATCTAAAATAGAATCTTTGTGTTTTACAGCAGAAACAGTCATTACACCTATCCAAAACAATGCCAGAGCAACACTCAATAATGACGTGGCGTAAAATATAAAATCATTCTTTTCAAATACAGGAGACAACGCCCACAGTAAAAGAGCTGTATTAAATACTATATTTACTTTTAAGTACTTCATATTAATTCTATATCACGCCCCAATATTGATAGCTATATAAAGCTGTTGCAAGACCGTACTTTACACATTTCTTTTCTATGTCCGTCAGTTCGTCCGTTGCATCAACTACCCTAACATACTCATTTATTATATAAACAACATCTAGTGATGTTGCAGAGCTTTTTAAACAGACATCATTAAAAAGAGAAATAACACTATTTACTAAATCATCAGATAAAGTTCCAGCATTAACACTTTCTCCCACCCATTTACACTCATTTATAAATTCTTTCGAATTAAGAAGTTTATCACAATAAATATTTAAACTTTCATTTTTTACATTAGAATCAACAACAACAGAACCATCTAATGAAGATAAAAGAATATTATGAATACTGCCTACTGTCAAACATTCTTCATCAAGATTAACCCGTTCTAAAAGTTCTTCATCAACATTCAACCTTTCTAATATCTTATCATCTTTTACAATAACAGCCGCTGTATTGACTGACAAATCTTCTTTTACTAATATCATACATTCATTAGCCATAAAGCTACATCCGGGAACGTTAAGACTTGGGATTGCTCGTGTATTCGGAGATGCCAACCAAGAAGAATATGCACCCCCAATTACTCCGCCCCAAAAAAGCGCCAAAAACTCCTCCAGTGATTGGACTATCCAACACTGTTCCCAATTTAGCACCCAATACACAGCCATCCTTTCCTCCGGCAGCCATACCGGCAACATCTGCATGTGCAACTGCTAATTTTTCTTTTGTGGACCAATCACGAAAACCACGTGTCTCATCAGACTCCAAGATTTGCGCATTTAAGTCCTGCAAGGTACTAATAAGTGTCGATTGGTTTACTTTTGGCTCATCTGTACCAACATATTCATTACAAAACTCTTCGTCATTACTACAACTCACACAAAATGCCAATACCCCAATAATGGTAACTGAAAAAAAATGCGATTAAATAGTCTTCTCATAATACTAAAAGTTTTTTGTTATTACTATTTTCTCCCACTTCCTATTATAAAATAACGTGAGTTCGTCGAACTCACGTTAAATACTATATTCACACGTTGGTATACCATCATATTACAATACTACATTTCAATGTTTAAACTATATAACGCCAGACAAAACGGACTTAATGCATGTCTATTCCTCACGTTCAAACTTCATAATTGTATCACCACCGATAAATCCTTTACGCAGTTCGAACACGACAGTCAAGGAATCTTTTGACACTCCTAATATCCTGACTATATGAACTTTCCCATTCGATAATCTTAATATAAACTCCCCTTTCGTATCCTTTCCAACCATCGTGGAGTCAAAATCATCAGTTCGCACGTCAGACATATAATATGGATATTTAAAAATCCACGTCTTACCCGTGTGTTCATTGATTTCCGTAGTCTGTAATTCCGTATCCGTGAATTTTATTTTAAAGACATAGTCTGTTTTCGGCGACGTGCGAAGCCACACAATATCCTTTAACTGAGACACTGAAAAACTTTGCCCTATGGCCGGAATACACGTAAGTAAACACATAAAAATAAAATACAATAACTTCATAATACTTGTTTTTATTATTTAATACTTTTTACTGCATATTTTTTAAAATGGAAATCTTCATAATCTCCATTTTCATAATCACCAGTTCCTGGATCTACATATATAAATTCTCCTTCTTCCTTATCTTTCTTATCATCATCATTTGAGCTGTCAGTTTTGCTTCCTTCATCTTTATCATCATCGTCTTCTTTATATCCTATTATCAAAACTTCGTGGTAGCCTACTGAATTTTCAATCGTACCTAACACACAATTATTGTTATCTATTGCTTTTTTAATTTCTTCTTTGGTATCTACTTGATAAGAATCAAACTCGGATTCAATGAATTTGCCAATATCATCAGGACTTACACCATCTGACAATGGATCACGGCCGGTTTTTCTCACTCATCATATAATTATATATAGCCGTACGCTTCGCTTCAAGTTCTCTTTCTGAATATTTATTACTTTCCCGCAAAAGTCCGACTTTATAATCAGCCTTCATACGCACCTCGGGAGCAGATGTGACCTCTATATATCTATTACGCTGTTTTTCCGTAAAAACATCCATCAGTGACTCATGAAACACCTTACTTGCCCTATACTTCATTTCTGATGCAAGAACAGGATCATCGACGTTATACAAAGAGGAATCTACTGTTCTATTATAGGTGTCATGTGCCTGTCTTATAGCCGTTTCCTGGTTTCTTGTCAAGTCTACGATTTTCTTTATCTCAACAATTTTCCGGTCAGAACGCGCCCCTCGAATTTGTGCATGTGTATCAACACACATAACAAACATTAATAAAATGATTTTAATAAATGTTTTCCACATAGTCATAGTTTTTAATTTAAAGATTATTATTAGAATTATATACACCACGAATATACGAATATTTTTTTTACACTGACAAACTTTTTTCGTAAAAAAACATGTATCATTTTATCACGGGCATAGCATGACAAAAAGATATATATTTGTAAAATAAATTGGTATAAATATCTCATCCGTCAGCGGATGGTTCCAAGTGAACAAACAGTATAAATCATGACAAAAAGCCGCCGTTTTTACCTTGAATTATGATAATATCATCGTTATATCAATGCCGGCAGACGATTGTTTTGCAACGGGATACCCGTCACATTGCAACGGACGGTTAAACGGAATGCAACGAGCGGCTAAACGGAACGCAACGGGATACCGAATGCAGAGCAACGAGCGGCCCGTTGCAAAGGATTTCTGTGGTATCAAAACACAATGGGGGCTTCGCCAGAACATGGCGAAGCCCCCATTGTGCACTTTTAAGACGGCCTGTTTTTCGACGCCCGGCAACAGAAAAGACACGTACATATCTTTTCAGGCATGCAAGCGCAGGCCGACACTAATAAAATATCTCAAAAATCAAAGTCTGAGCGGATATCGGCCTACTGCCGGCAAGAAGAAAGACAGAGACAAGTCCGCAGACGTTTGTAAATATTATTCATCATTTTCATAACCGCATATCGTTTTGTCTGCTACAAATTTACAACAAAACATCCGGGAATGCAAGCCTCATCACTATACATTACTCGATACACCGGACGAAGACAGGAATGACAATACGGCACGGCAACACAGTGGGCACACTCCGCTGCGAGCCGGAGGAACATACCATTTAAAGACACGCCGCCCCACCTGGAACGGCCTTTAATACCAAACAGCAAAATCACTGATTGTCAACGATTTATAAAATTAACAATATTAAAATTAAAATCAACCTTCAAAAAGTATGGAGAAAAGTGGGTGAATGTGGGGAAAAATATGTAATTTTGACGGCGAAATGCCTTTATTAATGTCCGTATGCGATTTTTAGGAACCATCGAAGCAAAGACAGACGCCAAGGGAAGGGCTTTCCTTCCCGCAGCTTTCCGCAAGATGCTGCAAAGTGCAGGCGAGGAGCGGATGATGCTGCGCAAGGATGTGTTCCAGCCGTGTCTCGTTCTTTACCCCGAAAGCGTATGGAACGAGCAGATGGACGAGTTGCAGGCGCGCCTCAACAAGTGGAACAAAGCCCACAGGGAACTCTTCCGCCGGTTTGTGGCTGAGGTCGAGCCAATAACCCTCGACGGCAACGGGCGCTTCCTCATATCGAAGCGTTTCCAGCAGATGGCGGGCATACGACAGGACATCAGGTTCATCGGGATGGACGACACCATCGAGATATGGAGCAACGACAGCAATGACATGCCGACGATAACGGCGGAAGACTTCGGCCGTGAACTGGAGATGGTAATGGGAGACGAAAATTCCGGAAACCAGTCTCTCCAGGCTTCCCACTCCCCGAAATAACACCGCCGCACACACTCCGGCGTCAAACAGTTTCACAAAACAACATTTATGGCAACGAAAGCACCCACATACCACATACCCGTGCTACTGCACGAGAGCATCGACGGGCTGAACATCCGTCCCGACGGAACATACGTAGACGTCACTTTCGGCGGCGGCGGCCACAGCCGCGAGATATTGTCAAGACTGGCGCAAGGCGGCCGGCTCTTCGGCTTCGACCAGGACAAGGATGCCGAGGCCAACACATCTGCCGGAGACGGGGCGTCTTCAAAAAACCGATTCACTTTCGTGCGAAGCAACTTCCGATACCTGAAAAACTGGATGAGATACCACGGTATTGAACGAATAGACGGCCTGCTGGCCGACCTCGGAGTGTCGAGCCATCACCTCGATGACGAGAGCCGGGGCTTCTCTTTCCGCTTCGACGCGCCGCTCGACATGAGAATGAACAACAGGGCCGGAACGACTGCGGCAGACATTCTTAACGAATATGCCGAGGAACGGATTGCCGACATACTGTATCTGTACGGCGAACTGAAAACAGCACGCAAGCTCGCCACGGCCATTGTGAGAAAAAGGCAGGCGCAACGGTTATGCACCACGACCGACCTGTTGGCCGCCGTAGAGCATATAATGCCGAAAGAAAGGGCTAAAAAAGACATGGCCAGACTGTTTCAGGCGCTGCGCATAGAGGTAAACCACGAGATGGACGCCCTGCGGGAGATGCTTGCCGCGGCCACCGAACTGCTCGCGCCCGGAGGCAGGCTGTCCGTGATCACATATCACTCGCTCGAAGACAGGATAGTGAAAAACGTGATGAAGACAGGCAACGCCGACGGACACATAAAACAAGATTTTTTCGGACGTACGGAAACGCCGCTCAGACCCGTAAGCAACAAGGTTATTGTTCCTACAGAGGAGGAGCAGGCCGCCAACCCGAGAAGCCGCAGCGCAAAACTGAGAGTGGCTGAAAAGATCGGGCACTCGCAGTGAGCAGGCATTCAGGAGCAATGGCTTGAAGATGTAATCGCGGAATGAAAGTCACATGACAAAGCTATGTATTGACAAAGAAGGGCAACAGGATGAAAACAGACAATAAAGAAACGAAAGAGAAAGGGACCGGAGCCGAAAATACGGATGTCGACAAAGGCAGGACGACAGCGAAAAGGACCGGCGCCACAGACACAACCGACAAAGGCGACGACAAGGCGGAAAAGAAAGAGACAAGGCTGCAACAGCTGAAGAAACATGCCACAGAAGACGACCCCAAGCCGTCGCCGACGCTCACGCTCCGGAAGATAATAGGAGGCGACATCCTTTACGCCGAGCTGGTAAGGAGCCAGATCTGGGCTTTCCTGCTGATTGTGCTGTTCACCATAATATATGTGGCTTTCCGCTATCAATGCCAACAGGACATGATAATGATAGACAAGTTGCAAACCCAACTGAAAGATGCCAAATACAAGGCATTGTCGAGTTCGAGTACCCTCACGGAGCGATATAGGGAGAGCCGCGTGCTCGAACTGCTCAGACAAAACAAAGACAGCCTGCTGCACATCGCCGAGCAACCACCGTATATTATAATAACGGAAGAATGAGAAGCCAGGCGGCGGGGAACGGCGACCATGCGGAAACGCTGCCGATGGCAAAAAGAAGTAATGTAGACGAGGAGACAAGGAAATGAGTAAGTTCGACAACAACAAGGTCATGCCGCGCTATTTCGCCATAGCGCTGGTGTTCACGTTCATCGGCATAGCCGTAATCGGACGTGCGGCATATATCATGACCGCAAAGAAACAATACTGGACAGACGTGGCGGCAAGGCTCAAACGAGACAGCGTAAGCGTGAAACCCAGTCGCGGCAACATACTGAGCTGCGATGGGCAACTTATGGCCAGCAGTCTGCCGGAATACAAAATATACATGGACTTCCAGGCCGGCGGAGAAGAAAAAGACTCAATCTGGAACGACAGCATAGACCATATATGCGAAGGTCTGAACAAGATATTCCCGCAGATGTCGGCAGCCGAGTTCAAACGCCACCTCGAAAAAGGACACAGGAAGATGAGCCGCAACTGGCCGATATGGAAAAGGCGGATAGACTACAACACATACACGGAAGTCAAGAAACTGCCGGTATTCAACATGTCGAAATTCAAGGGAGGCTTCCATTGGGAGGAGTTCAACGCCCGCCGGCGTCCGTTCGGTTCGCTGGCGCAACGCACCGTAGGCGACATGTTCGGTTCGAAAGATACGGCACGGTTCGGCCTCGAACTGTCTTACGACTCAATACTGCGAGGCAGCAACGGCATCACCCACCGCCGCAAGATATTGAACAGGTTCATGAACATCCCCGTCATGCCGCCGGAGAACGGAGCCGACATTGTCACCACAATAGACGTAAGCATGCAGGATCTTGCCGAGAGGGCACTGATCGACGAGCTGAAACTCGTGAACGGCGACATGGGTGTTGTCATACTGATGGAAGTGGAGACCGGCGATGTGAAGGCTATAGTGAACATGACAAAATGTGCCGACGGGCGCTATCACGAAATAATGAACCACGCCATCAGCCACAGGTGCGAGCCGGGTTCTGTATTCAAGGTGGCATCGTTTCTCGTGGCACTCGATGACGGGGTGGCCGACACGAGCTACGTGATACACACCGGCAGCGGCGTAATGCCGATGCACGGCCGCGACATGAAAGACCACAACTGGCGACGGGGCGGCTATCAGGACATAAACATGGCACGCTCGCTCGAAGTGAGCAGCAACATAGGCGTGAGCTATGTGATAGACAAGTTTTACGGGGCAAACCCTGAGAAATACGTGGAGGGGCTTTATCGTGTGGGAATACACGAGGACCTCAACCTGCCGCTCGTGGGCTACGCGCCGCCAATCATCCGCATGCCGCGCAAAAACAGGCACGGCCAGTACGACAACTGGAGCAAGACGGCGCTGCCGTGGATGAGCATCGGCTATGAGACGCAAATAGCTCCAATAAACACGGTGACATTTTACAACGCAATAGCCAACGACGGAAAAATGATGAAGCCGCGATTTGTGAAGAAAGTAGTGAAAAACGGCGAGACAATAGCCGAATTTCATCCCGAGGTGCTGAACGAACAGATAGCGAGGCCCAAGGCCATAAAGACAATGCAGACCATTCTCGAACACGTAGTGAGCCAGGGATTGGGAAAGAAAGCCGGCTCAAAGATGTTCAAGGTAGCCGGAAAGACCGGCACTGCGCAAGTGTCTAAAGGTGCGGCCGGATATAAAAGCGGCGTTGTAGATTATTGGCTGAGCTTCGCAGGATATTTCCCGGCAGACAATCCGAAATACAGTTGCATAGTCTGCATACAGAAAAGCGGCCTTCCCGCCTCGGGCGGCGGCATGAGCGGAGTGGTGTTCCACCATATAGCGGAAGGCGTAATGGCGCGCAACCTCAAGTTGAGTGTCGACGATGCGTGCGACACCAACTCGGTAGTGATACCCGATGTGAAAAGCGGGAACATCGCCGCGGCCGACTTCGTGCTTGGCAGACTCGGAGTGAGAAAGACATCACCATGGAGCGACGGCAAGCCATACGGCATACCGGTATGGGGACGTGCCGACAGCAAAAAAGACGAAGTGGCGCTCACCAAAACAAAGACACACCGCAACACGGTTCCCGACGTGACCGGCATGGGAGCCTGCGACGCTCTCTATCTGCTCGAAAGCAGAGGACTGAAAGTAAGAATAAACGGCACAGGCAAAGTAAAAAGACAAAGCATAGCTCCGGGAAAAGCGGCTGTAAGAGGCAGAGAGTGCGTGCTCACGATGGAATGACCGCATACCGAGAAACCTACCGAAAGAACATGGCAGGCAAGAAACGGAAGGATGACTGGCCGTCAGCGGCAACACCGACGTCAACCTACGGAAACGGAAGCTGCAAGCAAATATTATCCGGCAGCCAGCATGCGGAAATACTGAAAACGGACAACGCCATATAAACGAACAAGAAAACAACAGATATATGAAACTTAACGAGTTGCTCAAAACCATAAGACCTCTGGCCATTGAAGGTAATGCCGGGGTTGAGATAACGGGAGTCGACATCGATTCCAGACGTGTGGAACCAGGCCATCTCTTCGTCGCCATAAAGGGAACACAGACTGACGGACACGCTTTCATGGACAAAGCGGCAAGTCTCGGAGCCGCAGCCATACTATGCGAGACTATGCCCGATAACATGGCAGAAGGCGTGACATACGTCAAAGTGGCCTCCACGGAAGACGCTGTGGGCAGCGTCGCGACCATATTTTACGGCGAGCCGTCGAAAAAGCTGAAACTCATCGGAGTGACCGGTACGAACGGTAAGACCACGATTGCCACCCTGTTGTACGATATGTTCCGCAAACTGGGCCACCGTTGCGGACTGCTCTCCACCGTGTGCAACTATATAGAAGGAGAAGCAGTGCCCGCAAGCCACACCACGCCCGACCCGATAGAACTGAACCGACTGCTCGCCAAGATGGCGGAAGTCGGCTGCGAATACGTGTTCATGGAATGCTCAAGCCATGCCATAGCGCAGAAAAGAATAGGAGGCCTGAGATATGCCGGCGGAATATTTACCAATCTGACCCGAGACCACCTGGACTACCACAAGACTTTCGAGAACTATCGCGACGCGAAAAAAGCCTTTTTCGACAGTCTACCGAAAGACGCTTTCGCCATAACGAACGCCGACGACAAGAACGGTATGGTAATGACACAGAACACCAAGGCGACAGTCAAGACGTACTCGACACGCACCATGGCCGATTTCAAGGCCAAGATAATAGAATGCCACTTCGAAGGCATGTACCTGGAGATAGACGGCCGAGAAGTTGGCGTGCAGTTCATTGGCAAGTTCAACGTAAGCAATCTGCTCGCTGTATACGGCACGGCCGTGATGCTCGGCAAACAGCCGGAAGATATCCTCGTGGCCCTGAGCACTCTGAAAAGCGTAAGCGGACGGCTCGAACCGCTGCGTTCGCCCGACGGTTACACCGCAATAGTGGACTATGCGCACACTCCCGATGCCCTTGAAAACGTGCTCAATGCCATTCATGAGGTGCTCGACGGCAAGGGACGGGTATTCACCGTATGCGGAGCGGGCGGCAACCGTGACAAAGGCAAGCGGCCGCTCATGGCTCTCGAAGCGGTGAAACAAAGCGACCGGGTAATAATAACGAGCGACAATCCGCGATTCGAAGAGCCGCAAGACATCATCAACGACATGCTCGCCGGGCTTAACCCGCAACAGATGAAGAAGGTAATGACTAACGTAGACCGCCGTGAAGCAATACGCACGGCATGTATGATGGCCGAGAAAGGCGACGTGATACTCATCGCCGGAAAGGGGCACGAGGACTATCAGGAAATAAAGGGAGTGAAACACCACTTCGATGACAAAGAGGTGGTAAGAGAACTGTTCTCCGCATCCAATCCGTAAGCACCGCAAACAGAGGCCATAATACCACCGAGATTTCACCCCACGAATAACTTACAATAAAAAATGCTATACTATTTATTTCGGTTCTTAGACCAATTCGGCATCACCGGTTCGCACATCTGGTCTTACATATCGTTCAGGGCACTGCTCGCCCTGATGCTGTCGCTGCTTATCTCGGCGTGGTTCGGCGAGAAATTCATCAAGTATCTCAGACGGAAACAAATCACCGAAACGCAGCGCGACGCCTCAATAGACCCGTTCGGAACGAAAAAGGTAGGCGTACCGTCCATGGGCGGAATAATCATCATCGTGGCGACGCTCGTTCCCATCCTGTTGCTCGGCCGCATGAGAAACATATACCTCATACTGATGATCATAACGACAGTATGGCTCGGCTTTCTCGGCGGACTTGACGACTACATCAAAATATTCAAGCACGACAAGGAAGGACTGCAAGGAAAGTTCAAGATCGTGGGGCAAGTGGGACTCGGACTGATAGTGGGCATCGTGCTATACCTCAGTCCCGATGCCATGATCCGCGAGAACGTGGCTATAGAGAAACAACAGACTCAGGAACTCGTGGTGAAGCACCGCAGCGAGGCCACCAAGTCATTGAAGACCACCATCCCGTTTGTCAAAGGGCATAATCTCGACTATTCAAACATTATGTCAGTCTTCGGGAAATACAAGGAAGCCGCCGGCTGGATACTGTTTGTCGTCATGACCATCGTTGTCGTCACCGCCGTGTCAAACGGAGCCAACCTCAACGACGGCATGGACGGTATGTGTGCCGGCACATCGGCCATAATAGGTGTGGCTCTCGGTATCTTCGCCTATGTGTCGAGCCACATCGAATATGCCGCCTATCTGAACATAATGTATATCCCCGGCAGCCAGGAACTTGTGGTATTTATATGTGCTTTCGTCGGAGCACTCATCGGATTTCTGTGGTACAACGCCTATCCGGCACAGATATTCATGGGCGACACCGGCTCACTTACCATCGGAGGCATCATCGCCGTGTGCGCCATCATAATACACAAAGAACTCATGCTGCCAATCCTTTGCGGCATATTCTTCGTGGAGAGCCTCAGCGTCATGTTGCAGGTATGGTACTACAAACTCGGCAAACGCCGCGGAGTGAAACAGCGAATCTTCCGCCGCGCGCCTATACACGACACATTCCGCACGCAAGACAGTCAGTTGCTACCCGACTGCAAGTACCTTATAAAAGGTCCCAAGAATGTCGTCCACGAATCTAAAATCACCATACGGTTCTGGATTGTGACAATCATCCTGGCGGCAATGACGATTATAACGTTGAAAATAAGATAGTGGTTTTAGAAAGGAAATATATTGAGATTAAGGAAGCCAGGAGGAGTTAAAGAAATTAGGGGAAGTTAAAGGACAATAGCTTATTAGAAAGGAGTAAAAAGAAAACTAATAAGGAATAATAAAAGAGAACAAAGAGGGAATAAGAGAGAATAAGGAAGACATATGCAGAAAGCTGCAGCTATTGTCCTTTAACTTCCTTAACTCCAACAACTCCAGTAAAAACTATTCCAACCCACCACCAAACAAACAATGAAAAGATGAAGAAAATAGCAATACTCGGATCCGGAGAGAGCGGTGCCGGAGCCGCCGCACTGGCAAAAAAAGAAGGATTTGATGTCTTTGTGTCAGACATGTCGGCAATAAGCGACAAGTACAAGAAGATGCTCGACGACAGAAACATACGCTGGGAGGAAAAGAGACATACCGAAAGCGACATACTCGATGCCGACGAGATAATAAAGAGTCCCGGCATCCCTGATACCGCACCCATCGTGGCAAAGGCCATAGAGAAAGGCATACGCATAATCAGCGAGATTGAGTTTGCCGGCAGATATACCGACTCAAAGATGATCTGCATTACCGGAAGCAACGGCAAGACGACAACAACATCGCTAATATACCACATATTCCGCAATGCCGGATACGATGCCGGACTGGCGGGAAACATCGGGAACTCTCTCGCCCTGCAAGTGGCGGAAGACCCGCACGAGTACTACATCATAGAACTAAGCTCATTCCAGCTCGACAACATGTATGACTTCAGGGCCGACATTGCCGTTCTTCTGAACATCACGCCCGACCATCTCGACCGCTACGGCAATGTGATGCAGAACTATACGGACGCCAAGATGCGGATAACGAGAAACCAGACGGAAGAAAACGCTTTCATATATTGGAACGACGACCCGATAATAAGCCGCGAACTTGCGAAATACGACATACACGCCAAGTTGTACCCGTTTTCCGAACATAAGGCTCCGGGTATGGCAGGATATACAGAAGACGGGCAATACAAGATTGAATATCCCGACTGTCTCTCCATGCCACAGGAACAACTGAGCCTCACCGGGCGTCACAACCTGTACAACAGTCTGGCCGCCGGGCTGGCCGCAAACATTGCGGGAATAGACAAGGAGGTGATACGCAAGAGCCTAGGCGACTTCCCCGGCGTTGAGCACCGACTTGAGAAAGTGGGCACAGTACACGGAGTACAATACGTCAACGACTCCAAGGCCACCAATGTGGATGCCTGCCGGTACGCCATTGAAAGCATGAATACGAAAGTGGTGCTCATCATCGGGGGCAAAGACAAAGGCAACGACTATGAGCCGATAAAGAGTCTCGTGGCCGAAAAGTGCTCCGCTCTCGTATACCTCGGAGCCGACAACTCCAAGCTACACGCCAATTTCGACAGCCTCGGCATCCCCGTGCGAGACACCCACTCGATGCGTGAGTGCGTGGAAGCATGCCGCGAGATGGCGAAAGAGGGCGATACGGTACTCCTCAGTCCGTGCTGTGCCAGTTTCGACCTGTTCAAAAACATGGAAGACCGAGGCGAACAGTTCAAGGAAATGGTGAAAAACCTATAACGTAAAACAAACAATGAACAAAAAGATAAACAACATTTTCAAGGGCGACAAAGTCATCTGGATGGTGTTCTTCTTCCTCTGCGTGATAAGCATCGTGGAGGTGTTCAGCGCGTCGAGCGGCCTGACATACAAAAGCAACAACTTCATCATGCCCATAATAAAGCACTCGGGAACACTGATATTCGGCGCGCTCATTGTCGTTGCCACACTCAACATACCGTGCCGCTACTTCAAGCTCATGACACCGCTGCTGCTCATGCTGTCGTTCATGCTGCTGGTACTCGTGCTGTTCGTGGGCGAGAAGGCCAACGGGGCGAGCCGCCAGATGTCGCTGCTCGGACTGTCCGTGCAACCGTCCGAGATAGCCAAAGGAGCGTTGATTCTCGCCGTGGCACAGATTCTCAGCGCCATGCAGCAGGAAAACGGAGCCGCCCGCAAAGCATTCAAGTACATAATGTGCCTCACGGTGCCTATCGCCCTGCTGATTATGGTCGAGAACCTGTCTACAGCCGCCCTGCTGTGCTTTGTTGTCTTCCTGATGATGATTATAGGCCGCGTGCCTGGAAAGCAGATAGGCAAGCTGCTCGGATGGATAGCGGTTGGAGTGACGGGCATCATTTCGTTTATCATGATCGTCGGGCACGACACACCGAAAGAAGATGATACTCTGGCCAAAACCGAGCAGACGGAGCATAAAAAGAAAGAGCGCGGCACGATTGAGAAGATGTTCCACCGTGCCGACACGTGGAAAAGGCGAATTATCGACTTCACAAACGACAAGGAGGTGGCACCCGAAGACTACGACCTTGATAAAGACGCACAGGTGGCTCATGCCAACATTGCCATCGTATCGAGCAACTATATAGGCAAAGGTCCGGGAAACTCGGTAGAGCGCGACTTTCTCGCACAGGCGTTTTCAGACTTCATCTACGCCATCATCATAGAAGAACTGGGACTCATCGGAGCGGGATTTGTGGTGCTGCTATACATCATCCTTCTGTTCCGCACGGCGCAGATAGCCAACAGGTGTGAAAACAACTTCCCCGCCTTTTTCGCCATGGGACTGGCACTGTTGCTCGTGGTGCAGGCCACGTTCAACATGGCTGTGGCCGTGGGGTTCGTCCCTGTGACCGGCCAGCCGCTGCCATTAATAAGCAAGGGCGGTACATCCACTATCATCAACTGTGCCTACATCGGCGCGATATTGAGCGTGAGCCGCTCGGCAAAGAAGAAAGTAAAAGCGGAAAACAGCGAAAACAAAATCGGATAATACATAAGCATCTCACAAGTTACTTACGGAAATAAAACACATTCAACTGATTGACTCTCTATTCACTTCAATCGTAAAAGATGTATTGAATGCAATAGCATACGAATATTTGCCCCTCCGAAACAAATACAGCGATTAGCATAAATCCAGTTACGGTTCTGGGCAATGCTTACCTGACACTGATATTATTTCATTCGGATGGGCAAAATATTCGTAAAATCAAGCAATTGTATAAGGAATTTTTATTAAATTTGTAGGCATCATGGAAAAACATGTTATTATGTAGCCTATTGATTATCATCGATAATACCGTAAACATCCAACCATACAGCTCTTGAAAGTCTCTTACAACACAGGACTTTCTTCATTATAAATTTAATAAAATAGAATTATGAGATTTCCAGTAACATTTTTAAGCATCTTTATAATGCTTTTTTGCCCGATAAACATGGAAGCGAAAAAGAAAGCAAAGAAAACGGTAGTGCCGCAAATGATTAACTTCCCGAGTACAGACATTAACAATCTCCCGTATATCAGGAGGAGATGTGATGCTGAGGGGGAGCATTTCCATGCCGACGGTCGGCAACGAATTAAAGGAACAGGCCGCCGGCCTTAAAAAGCTTTCAAGCCTGTTAAACAGTATCGGCCCATGCATTGAAGTGAGAGATCCAATAACAAAAAAGACAGATGTGTTCGCCATTACATTCAACGACGACTGCACTTTTAACACGAAAATCCATATTCCCCATCCGATGTTCGTGGCATTGCTTCCTTTTTGCAATCTTTACATGTGTCCCGGGGATACCGTAGATTTTGTTTTGGATGGCATGATAAAGACAAATAAAAAGGGATTTAACATTGGAGGAACCGGCCTGAGCGGTGAAATAAACCGGGTTATAACAAGTGTCGACAAGGCATATTGCAACAATTATTCGTCCTACGATATTAAAGACGCAAAGCAAATTGATTCGCTGATGACATGGCGTAACGTACAGATAGGGCGCATGGACAGCATGGTGGCAAAAATAAACCGCGGGCTTCCGGAGCTTAAAGGATGCTCGCCGCTTGCTTCCGATATTGTCCTCACCCACATCCTTGCATGGCATCTCCAGATGATAACCAGTCCATACTTTATTGCTCCAAGAGATATAAGTTCCGACCAAGCCCTTTGGCGCAACTACTTTGATTTCCTTTCCCCACGTGAAAAGTATCTGCTGGACAATCCGTTGCTAATGGTAAGCGCCGACATGTTCTTCTTCAATCGGCTCGAGTATACCGCATTCCGGCCTCTCATACAAAAGAAAATGAGTATAATGTCACATAGGAAAAAGACATTTGTATTCGGAGACTCGCTGCAATCACTTCACACGGCAATTGCAAAAGGACTGCAACAGATTAACGACGAGCTACATCTAAGCAGCAACGACTTTACATCGCAAATGTGCATGATACGGGATGTATTCTCCTCGTTCCAATGCGGCTTTTTCGACAATGAAGAGATTAAGGCTGAAGCAATCGCTTCCGTCGCCCCGTACATAACGAACCAAGAGCTGCTACGCCTCGCCATATTGGGCTACCACGACTACATAAAGGAAGACCAACAGAGCTGTATCGACAATAAGCCCGCTTCAAAAGGAGACTCCTTATTCCAACGCATAATCGAACCATACAAAGGCAACGTGCTCTATGTTGACTTTTGGAGCATGTCATGCGGACCATGCAGAGCCGGAATGCTCGACATGCGCGATGAAGTGGAAGCCAACAAAGACAAGCCCGTCAAATACCTTTATATCACTTACGACACAGAGGAACACTGCCGCAGTTTCCTCGAACCAAACAACATCAAGGGTGAGCATATCTTCATATCACGTTCCGAATGGGCACATTTACAGGAAAAATTCAACTTTTCAGGCATTCCGTTTGTCGTTCATGTGGACAGGCAGGGGAAAATAAGGAGGGAGCCCAATATAAATGTCAAGGAACTGCTTGCCGAATAAACCTTTTAACACAACCAATACAATCAAGGCGTCTCTGCCATATATGGCATGCAACGCCTTGATTTGTATTTTTATCCACCCTGTTTTCTGCATAAGGTATCCCGTTGCATCACATTCTGTATCCAATCGATGTGTGATAGACGACTAATTTGCCTGCGTTTAGCGCCACATGACAAGATGACGGGAATGCCGTCGTTTCACAACCACTCTTCCTTCCCCGCTTACTTTTTTATCTTTTAACCTTTAACCGCCGTCATGTGGCAAAACAGCAAATCGCATACAAAATCCCTTTCAACGCAAATCATTGACAGGAAAACATACACAATGGAAAAATTCCCGTTACCCGTTTGCCCTCAACATCTTCTTTCTTTGCCTTTAAAATACCTTCTTCCTTATACCAAAGTCACTGTTAAATCACAATAATCCATGATTTATTCAAAGAACAACAATCCGATATTACTTTGCATTGTCGTGAAACCGCCACAACTCACGCACGCATAATGCCGTGCGACGGGTAGACTGACACACCTCTATTTTTCCGGCGTTCAATCAAAAAAGAGCACTGAAAATTAGTGCGTACGATAGATTTTTATTAATTTTGCAAAGTTAGATATACATTATTAATAAACCGCCGGGACGGTGCGGTCGCACAGGCCGCATGCCGGAAACAAAACGCATGGACAACAAACTGAAAATCATCATAAGCGGAGGAGGCACGGGAGGCCACATATTCCCGGCCGTATCCATTGCCAACGCCGTAAAAACGTTGCGCCCCGACACCGACATTCTCTTCGTCGGAGCACTCGGCCGAATGGAGATGGAACGTGTGCCACAGGCAGGGTACGACATAGTGGGACTTCCGGTAAGGGGACTGATACGTCCGCTGTGGTCGCCGAAGAACATCGGCGTGCTGCTCGACTTCATGAAGAGCAAGCGCATGGTGAGAAGAACCATCAAGGACTTCAAGCCGGATGTGGCCGTGGGTGTGGGCGGATATGCCAGTGCGGCCACGCTGAAAGCGGCCCACGCAATGGGCATTCCCTGCCTCATTCAGGAGCAGAACTCATACGCCGGGGTGACCAACAAGATGCTGGCGGCCGGTGCCGACAGTATCTGCGTGGCCTACGACGGCATGGAGCGCTTCTTCCCGGCGGATAAAATCATAAAGACAGGTAACCCTGTGAGACAGTCTCTCATAGACAACGGCATGTCGAAAGAAGACGCACGCACCGCACTCGGCCTCGACCCCGACAAGAAGACGATTGTGCTTGTGGGCGGAAGCCTCGGGGCACGCACTATAAACGAAAGCGTGATGCAGCACCTCGACATGGTGAAGAGCGCCGACGACACGCAGTTCCTGCTTCAAACAGGAAAATACTACAACGCCGACATCACCGAACGGCTGAAAGGCCGCAAGCCCGCCAACCTTACGGTGACCGACTTCATAGCCGACATGGGCACGGCATACGCCGCGGCCGACCTCGTGGTCAGCCGTGCGGGAGCAAGCAGCATCTCCGAGTTCTGCCTGATAGGCAAGCCCGTGGTGCTCGTACCCAGCCCGAACGTTGCCGAAGACCACCAGACAAAAAATGCCATGGCTCTCGTGGACAGACAGGCGGCAATATATGTGAAAGACGCCGACGCAGCGGCTACACTGCTCGAAACGGCTCTTGCGACGGTGGCCGACAGCGCACGGCTCGACACCCTCTCGGCAAATATCAGGCAGCTCGCACTGCCCGACTCGGCTGAAAGGATAGCGCGAGAGGTAATAAGGCTGGCCGAAAGGAAATGACAAAAGGCACCGCACGACGGTCGCCGCATAACAGGAAGAGAAACAAATGGAACTTGAAGACATAAAATCAGTGTATTTCGTAGGTGCCGGAGGCATCGGCATGAGTGCTTTGGCGCGCTATTTCATGGGGCGCGGCCTCACGGTGGCAGGCTATGACAAGACGGAGACCCCCCTCACGCTGCAACTTGAAAAAGAGGGCATGCTGATACACTACGACGAGAATACGGACAAGATACCGGCCGAATGCAAAGACAAGGAGTCGTGTCTTGTGATATACACACCGGCCATTCCGGCCGAGCACAGCGAACTGGTATTTTTCAGGCAAGGCGGTTTTGAGATACAGAAACGTGCCCAGGTGCTCGGAACGCTGACACGATCGCACAAAGGTATGTGCGTGGCCGGCACGCACGGCAAGACCACCACGTCGACCATGTGCGCCCATATCATGCACCAAAGCCATGTCGACTGCAACGCGTTTCTCGGCGGAATATCCAAGAACTACGGCACGAACTACATATTGAGCGACAGTGACTGCGTGGTGATAGAAGCCGACGAGTTCGACCGCTCGTTCCACCGGCTGCGCCCTTGGATCAGCGTCATCACCTCGACAGACCCCGACCACCTCGACATCTACGGCACAAAAGAAGCCTATCTGGAAAGTTTCGCCCACTATTCATCGCTAATCCAACCGGGCGGCGCCCTCATAATACGCAAGGGATTGGAAATGAGAGAGCGATTGCAGGATGGTGTGCGCCGATATGAATACAGCGAGACAGAAGGCGACTTCCACGCCGAGAATATCAGGATAGCGAACGGCGAGATTACGTTCGACTTCATATCGCCGATAGAGTGCGTCAAAGACGTGACTCTCGGACATCCCGTGCCTATAAACATCGAGAACGGCATAGCGGCAATGGCAATGGCCCAACTCGGCGGATGCACCGCCGACGAACTGAGGGAAGGCATGCGCACATACGCCGGAGTGGACCGCAGGTTCGATTTTAAGATAAAGAACGACCGTACGGTGCTGCTCAGCGACTACGCGCACCATCCGAAAGAGATTTACCAAAGCGCCTTAAGCATACGCAGACTGTACAGCGACAGAAGGATAACAGCCATTTTCCAGCCGCATCTTTATACCCGCACACGCGACTTCTACAAGGATTTTGCCGACGCACTCAGCCTGCTCGACGAGGTCGTTCTATGCGAAATATATCCGGCACGGGAACTTCCCATCGAGGGAGTGACGTCGAAACTGATATACGACAACCTTCACGACGGAGTATCCAAAAAGATGATACGTAAAGAGGATGTACCGGACTTTGTGAGAAACCACGACATCGACGTGCTCATGATACTCGGCGCCGGAGACCTCGACAACTATATGCCGCAACTTACCGACATATTGAAGGACAGATAACAGACACGGACATACACCGCAATAATGACGCTCGACTGGAAAAAATACAGCATAATAGCGGCCAATATCGCCATAGGCGTGTATCTGCTGCTTGCGATGACGGCGTTCAACGAGCCGGACATCAAGGGCAAGGTATGCACGCAAGTGAAGATAGACATAAGCGAAAGCGTAGTCAAGGGCTTTCTGAACGCCGATGAGATAAAGACCATCCTCGTGCGGGCAAACCTGTATCCGCTCGGCAAACAACTGGCCGCCGTCGACGTGCGGGAGATTGAAGAGACGCTGACCGGGCATCCGTTCATCGAGAACGCGCAGTGCTACAAGACACCGGGCGGACACGTGTGCATCAGTCTTGCACAGCACATGCCGGTGATGAGAGTGCTCGCCGACAACGGGGACAGCTATTACATAGACAACCGCGGCAAGATAATGAACGGAGCGCGTTTCACCGCCGACATTGTTGTGGCCACGGGACACATCAGCCGCAAGTATGCCGCCCAAGTGCTCACAGACATCGGAAACCACATAGTGAACGACAAGTTCTGGCACAACCAGATTGTGCAACTCAACGTGTTGCCCGACAAGTCCATCGAGATTGTACCACGGGTGGGCGAGCACATCATATATCTCGGACAACCGGAAAACATCGCCGGGAAGCTCACGAGAGTGGAGAAATTCTACAAATACGGACTGAACAAAGTGGGCTGGAACAAGTATTCGCGCATAAACGTAGAGTTCGACAACCAGATTATATGCAAGAAACGTGACTCACAGCCGCACAGCCGCCCCGTGACGGCAACACCGGCAGAACCGGAACGGCAACCGGACATGTCAGACGGACAGCCAAACGCACAGGAAGAGAGACAGAAAACAGAACAATAACGATATTACGATAAAGACATTACTATAAAGATGGCAGCAAAGGATTTCATTGTAGCAATAGAACTCGGCTCATCCAAGATGACCGGCATCGCGGGAAAGAAAAATCTCGACGGCAGCATCAACGTGCTTGCCGTAGTCAAGGAAGATTCTTCCACCTTCATCCGAAAGGGTGTTGTGTATAACATCGACAAGACGGCACTGTGCCTTACCAATATTATAAATAAGTTACAGGCACAGCTCAAAACCGAGATTACGCAAGTCTATGTGGGTGTCGGAGGCCAGTCGATACGCAGCGTGAGAAACTCGATAGCGAAAGACCTGCCAATCGACACCAAGATAACGCAAGACATGGTCATCGAACTGATGGACATGAACCGCAACTGGAAATACCAGGACCAGGAAATCCTCGACGCCGCAGTACAGGAATACAAGGTTGACTCGCAGTTGCAACTCGATCCGGTAGGCATACAATGCGGCCGGCTTGAAGGCAACTTCCTAAACATTCTCGAACGCAAGGCATTCTACAAGAACCTCAACAAGTGCTTCGAGACTGCCGGAATAAATGTCGCCGAGATGTACCTCGCACCGCTCGCGCTGGCCGACAGCGTGCTGACCGAAGCCGAAAGACGCTCCGGCTGCGCTCTCGTCGACATCGGGGCAGACACCACCACCGTCTCCGTATACAGCAAAAACATACTGCGCCATCTTGCCGTAATCCCGCTCGGAAGCAACAACATCACCAAAGACATCGCCTCACTGAACATGGAAGAGAGCGAGGCCGAGAAGATGAAACTCAAATACGGCAGCGCATATACCGACAACGCGGACATCGACAACTCGCTGAAACTGTCGATAGACACCGACAGGCAGATCGAAAGCCGCAAGTTCATAGAGATTGTCGAGGGCCGTCTCGAAGAGATAATAGAGAACGTATGGTACCAGATACCGTCCGAATACTATGACAAACTGCTGGGCGGCATCATCCTCACGGGCGGCGGCTCGAACATGAAGAATATCGAGAAAGCGTTTGTCAACTACACGCACGCCGAGAAAATACGCATCGCCAAGTTCGTCACCCAGACCATAAACTCGACCAACAACGACATCAACGCGCGCAACGGAATGATGAACACCGTGCTTGGCCTGCTCGCCAAAGGCGACGTGAACTGCGCGGGAGAAGAAGTTGACCCAAACGGTGACCTCTTCGGAAGCAAGACGGAGAAGCCGTCGGCAGGCGACAACAGGGTCAAGACACCCCGAAGCGTGGCCGACATACCGTCGGGCGTGGTACTCACGGCTGCCGAAAAGCAAGCCGCCGAAGAAGAAGAACGCCGCCGCAAAGAAGAGGAAGAGCGCATAGCCCGAGAGAAAGAAGAGGAAGAGAAGCGCCGCCTTGAAGAGGAACGAAGGCAGAACAGCCCGATAAACAAGGGCTTGAAATGGTTCAAAAAGATGGCAACCAAGCTGACAGAGCCTGAATAATGCCCTGCAACAGTAGTGAGAACAGAAAGGTAACAACCCGAGAACATAACAACATCAGAGTATGACAGAGAACAACAGCAACATAGATATAGTAGACTTCGGCATGCCGGAGAAAGAGCACAGCATCATCAAGGTCATCGGAGTGGGTGGCGGCGGAGGCAACGCCGTGAACCACATGTACCGCGAAGGCATACACGACGTGTCGTTCGTGCTTTGCAACACAGACAACCAGGCACTCAACGACTCACCGGTACCGGTACACCTGCAACTCGGCAAGGAGGGACTGGGAGCTGGCAACAAGCCGTCCAAGGCCAAACAGGCAGCCGAAGAGAGCCTCGACGACATAAAGAACATGCTCAGCGACGGCACCCGCATGGCCTTCATCACCGCCGGCATGGGCGGCGGCACCGGCACTGGAGCCGCACCGGTGATAGCCAGGGTATCCAAGGAGATGGGCATATTGACGGTCGGTATCGTCACAATCCCGTTCCGCTTCGAGGGCGGCCGCAAGATAGACCAGGCCCTGGACGGTGTCGAGGAGATGTCGAAACACGTAGACGCACTGCTCGTAATCAACAACGAAAGATTGCGTGAGATATATCCCGACCTCACCGTCCTCGACGCTTTCGGCAAGGCCGACGACACACTGAGCGTGGCGGCAAAGAGCATCGCCGAGATAATCACGGTGCACGGACTCATCAACCTCGACTTCAACGATGTCAAAACAGTGCTCAAAGACGGTGGCGTGGCTATCATGAGCACAGGCTACGGAGAGGGCGAGGGCCGCGTGAAGAAAGCCATCGACGACGCGCTCAACTCGCCGCTGCTCAACGACAACGATGTGTTCAACTCCAAAAAGATACTTCTCAGCATATCGTTCTGCGGACAGAAAGACGGAAAAGACAGCCTGATGATGGAGGAGATGAACGACGTGAACGACTTCATGGCCAAGTTCGGAAGCGACTTTGAAATCAAATGGGGACTCGCCACGGATCCCGAACTGGGCAAAAAAGTGAAGGTGACGATACTCGCCACAGGTTTCGGCATGACCAACATAGACGGAATGGACATGCACATGAAGCGCCATACCCAGGAAGAAGCCAACCTCATAGCCGCCGCACAGGAAAAAGAGGCCAAACTGATGGAGCGCCGCGGGCACTACTACGGCAGCGACAACAGCAACAAGAAATACAAGCGGAGGCCGAACATCTACTTCTTCCGCCCCGAAGATCTCGACAACGACAATGTCATCTCGGCAGTGGAGTCCACGCCTACATACAAGCGCACAAGGGAAATCCTCGACAGCATACACAGCCAGGCATGCGGTGAAGAAATGGTAAGCGACACCAAAGAAGACCCGAAAGACGCCGTGCAGGGCACGATAGTATTCGCATAGACGGGCACGGGGACACACGGGAACGTCCAGACAAGGCACACAATCGGGCACAGACACAAAACGAACGGCCCCAAACCGTAAAAAAAATGCCATTACCTTGCGGCTTTAGAGTGCCTCATGCCCTAACGGGTGGCACCAGAAATTTTAAATTAAATATCCAACATCTCACGTTTAACATCTAACAGTAACAGATATGACACTATTCGAGCAAGTAAGCAAAGACATCGTTGCGGCAATGAAGGCCAAGGACAAAACTGCCCTTGAAGCCCTCCGCAACATAAAGAAAGTATTCATCGAGGCCAAGACGGCACCCGGAGCGAACGACACTCTCGAAGACGCGGCTGCCATGAAAATACTTCAAAAGCTGGCAAAACAAGGCCATGACGCAGCCGACCTGTACGTAAGCCAGAACCGCCAAGACCTCGCCGACGCCGAACTGGCACAGGTGAAAGTGATAGAAAGCTACCTGCCGCAACCCATGACCGAGGCCGAGATTGAGGCCGCAGTAAAAGAAATAATATCCCAGACCGGCGCCGGAAGCATCAAGGAAATGGGTAAGGTGATGGGCCTGGCAAGCAAACAGCTCGCCGGAAAGGCCGACGGCAAGACCATATCAGACATAGTGAAAAAGCTGCTCGCCTGACAGCAGCGCCACAAAATACAACATGACAGCCGCATTGAGAGCTCTGATGCCGGCTGTCATGTTAATATTCGACACAGAGCTTGCAACATCAGAACAACCCAACATGAGTAAAAAGTACACATTGTTAATATTGGCCCTGGCGGGAATGTCTATCGGCATGAAAGCACAGACCCAATATGTCAACGTGCTGTATCAGGACAACAGCAACCATGCCATGTCCAAGTCGGAAATAGACAAAATCGAAATCGGCCAAGGATTTGTCACTGTCGTCCCGAAAAGCGGCACTCCCGCAAAGCACCGGATGAGCGATATCGCGAAAATCGTGCTCGACGACCGCAACATCACAGACGGCATAACGGCCGTCAACGGCAACACACTGAGCATAAAGGCCGACGGCAACAGCATACGTATCTCCGGCGCTACGGCAGACGCCAATATAGAGATCTACGACGCGGCGGGACGGATTGTCGGCCGCGCCACATGCAGTGAGGGCAACGGAACGGTAAACGTAGGTAATTACCCCACCGGCACATACATAATAAAGACCGACGGAACGACACGCAAATTCATAAAGAGATAATAACCGGAAACAACATTACAAACAACAAAAAATCACTGATACGATGATAAAAAGATTACTTTTAGCGATAATGATCATCACCGGCATGGTGGCAACAGCCAGCGCCCAGGAGACCATATACATGATAAAGGGCGACAAAGTGGTTGCCAAGATGAACGCGGAAGACGTAGACTACATATCGTTCGAACTGCCCGACGGAGTGAAAGACCAGGAGAAAGTGGCCATCGAAGTCAACGAGACAGGAAAGAACTACATCACATACAGCGTAACCACGGCCAACCAGAACACCACTTACGCACACATGGTAATTGACGAGCCCACTCTCAACATCTTCCTGCAATCATATTACGACACGACCATAGACCAGGTTGTTCCCGAAGTGCTCGAAGCATGCCTCAGAATGTGCATGACGCATTTCGGATATGCCGGACAAGGCAACGCCACATACCGCATGCAGGACAACGAGGACGACGGCTCCGGACATAAGTTCAACATCGTAGCCGGACTGAACTATTATCTCGCCGTATGCGAGCTGAACAACGACGACACACTCGGCGAGACAATGAAAATCACGGACACGGCCACTAAGAAGGCCGATGTGAGCGCCGGCAACGTATCCGTAAGCTACAAGGGACAGAACGAGGCCGGCCAGGCCATGTTCGACTTCAACGGAAGCGATGATATCCTGCGCATATACACACTCTACGGACATAAGGATGTCATGGAGGCATTCATCCAGATCTACGGCTACGAATATACGATGTTCGCATTCGGCCAGGTATGGACTCTCGATGAGCTGAAGAACGATCCGAACGGATGGCAGGTAGACGAAGAGACCGACTACGCCATGTATATACTCGGAGTAGACGCCAACGGCGACTGGGCGAAAGACGAGACGTTCGCCAGAATCACTCCCATAGCCCAGGAAAAAGAAGGCCCGAAGATCTCCATATTCTCCAAGTCAAAGGGCGAAGGCAAGGTAAGCGTCAATTTCGAGATAACCCCGAGCAACGTGACCGAAGCCTACGTGCGCCTGATGAACGAGACAAACCTTGACGACAGGCTGAACATGGGATACACGCTGGCCGACCTCGCTGCCGGCGGCGATGCCACCGACGTGACATCCGACATAAACAAATTCGGTGAATACACATACACCAACAACGAAGTTCCCAACGAATGGATGTCGCTGCTCATCATGGCAAAGAACGAGGACGGCACAACCGTGACACGCATGAACTTCCACGCGCACCTCGACGGTTCGCAATGGGCGATAAATGAGAACATCAACGTACCGGCTACATCTGCCGCCAAGAAGCATATCACAAGCAAGAATAACATGCCGGCGGCACGCAAACTCAACAAAGCTCCCAAATTCTCGCTTAAATAAACCGCACAGTCCCACACCTTGAGACAATCACCGAGACACCAAGCTCCCCGGAAGACATGCCTTCCGGGGAGCTTTCTCATAATACCGGCGCTCCGCCATGAATAATGTGAAAAACATCATTATTCCACATCCCGCACATCACCATACCGTAAAGACACCGGTGCAGTCGACACACAATCCCCCCATACACAACCGTGCCGACATACGCATAGCACGGACAAGCATTTGCCAAAAATGCCTGACACAATATTTACAAACAGCCGCTTATATCTCGCCCGTTTCAAAATTAAAACCCAAAGGCCTGAAACAAGCGAATTATGAACTGCCTTTCACAACCACCTGTACATCAACCCAATACGCCTACCTCACCTACATCCTCAGTAAAACCTACCCACCTACCCTCACTATTTTTTTAAATTCAGCGTCCCGTTGGCTTGCGTTTAGCGTCTAAATGGAAGCCAACGGGTATCCAAACGCGACGCAACCGGCAACCAAACGCACTCCAACGAGCGTCCCGTTGCGGAAAAACGCCGCTTTTCGTAAATGGCGAAAAGCGGCATATCGTATTGCATATAGCGGTGCGTATCGACTTTGTTTTCTATTTCAGCAGAAAACAAAGTGTTAAATCCGTGACTTTATTATTACACATTCACACATCATGGCACAGACAAAGCTATGGCATCAAAAACACAAAATAAACAAACAGACATGGAAAGCACAACAACCGCGCACGGCCATAAATCAGACAAACAGCTCGCGCAGCACTGCAAGCGAGCGCAACTCCGGAAAATCGGGAATATGAATGCGGTAATATGTGATGATCACCTCTATAAAACGGTTACGCTCCGTGCGGGACATCCTGTATAAGTGCATCGTGGAAAAACCCATGCGCATAAGGACACCGATAAGCCTCGCTTCCTGAGGGGCGAGAAAGTCGCCGTGCGGCGGCACGCCGGCGCAGAAACATCCGGCACGCAGATCAAAGCATGAACCGTCATGATAACCTTCGAGATTGGGATAAAAACCGAGAAAGAGTGAAAGGCGCATCAAAAAGACGAGGTGAAAATTGGCATACCGCCCCTCACGGCGGTCGAGCCACTGCATACTGCCGGATATATAATCGAAAAGCGGTCGGTTCTCCTGCTCGCCACGCAGGGCATAATAAAGAAACTCGGCGGTAAAGAGAGCCATGGATAACTTCACCGGCTCGAAAGGCACCGTCGTCATGGGATATGCCAGCCTTGCGGCACGCAGTTTCTGCAACTTCAGCCTCGGTCTTATGTCGGCCTCCACCTCAAGCAAGGCCATAGGCTGAAACAACTGCTTGCGCACGCCGGACCTGCCCGACCTGGGTATGCCAACCACAAAGCCCATCCTGCCATAACCGGCGGTGAACATGTCAACTATCACTTTATTGTCGCCGTACTTAACGGTGTGCAACACAACTGCTTCGGTCTTTATCAACATACTGGAAAACACAGATTAAAAGAACGCGCATAACGCGAAGAAATGAGACAAAACCCGCTTTAAGCCGCTCTCATACAGCTTGTTTTATGCAAAAACAATGCAAGTCGAACGCAATGGAACGTGTTCCAAATTGCTGAGACGCAGCTTGTTTTATGCAAAGATATTGCTTTTTCACATAAAAACTGCGCCCAAAATGAATTTTTCCACGAAAAAATTTTGTGATATTAAATAAAAGTCATAACTTTGCACCCGCAAAACGAAGCTATGGTCCCTTCGTCTATCGGTTAGGACGAGAGATTTTCATTCTCTAAAGAGGAGTTCGACTCTCCTAGGGACTACCAATAAATAAAAGAACATAATTAAAATGGCAAACCACAAATCAGCAATTAAGAGAATCCGCCAGGAGAAGAAAAGAGCTCTGCACAATAAATATTATGCAAAGACTATGCGCAATGCTGTTCGTAAGTTGCGCGCTATTACAGACAAAGAAGAGGCTGTGAAATTGTATCCCACGGTGCAGAAGATGCTGGACAAATTGACTAAGACCAACATCATCCACAAGAACAAGGCGGCCAACCTGAAGTCTAAGCTGGCTATGCATATCAACAAACTTGGATAATAAGACCCAATAGATTATATTTATTGGCTGCGGTTTCCGTATGGAAACCGCAGCTTTTTTTATTGTCCACGCCCACATCATTGCCCACGCCAAGATCGAAGTAACGATAAACGAAGATAATCCAATAACAAGAGAGGGCAACAGCCGGCAGCCGGCATCCAGCAGCCAAACATAGGAAACACTACCGCAAAACAATGACGGCACAACAGGAAAACGACACGCCGCAAACCAACCTGCCGGGACACACCGCATTTAAAATTCCTTTATCGTTGCAAACATCTGTAAATGTGGTGAAAATCTTTCGCCGAACCGTTTTTTTTTATTAATTTTGCATGGTAATAACCCTAAAAGGAAATATGGCAGAAGACATAACCAAGGAAAGCAATTATTCCGCGAGTAACATTCAGGTCCTCGAAGGACTTGAAGCCGTGCGCAAGCGCCCCGCGATGTACATAGGAGACATCAGCGAGAAAGGTCTGCACCACCTCGTCAACGAGACGGTGGACAACTCTATCGACGAGGCCATGGCCGGCTATTGCACCCACATCGAAGTAACGATAAACGAAGATAACTCGATAACAGTACAGGACAACGGACGAGGCATACCCGTAGACGAGCACGAGAAGCTCCACAAGTCGGCGCTGGAAGTGGTGATGACAGTGCTGCATGCCGGTGGAAAGTTCGACAAAGGCTCTTACAAAGTCAGCGGCGGACTGCACGGCGTGGGCGTGAGCTGCGTCAACGCGCTCTCCACGCACATGCTCTCCCAGGTGTTCCGTGACGGCAAGATATACCAACAGGAATACGAAAGCGGCAAGCCCATGTATCCTGTCAAGGTCGTGGGCGAGACCGACAAGCGTGGTACACGCCAGCAATTCTGGCCCGACGGCAACATCTTCACCACCACGGAATACAAATATGACATCATAGCGAAGCGCATGCGCGAACTGGCCTATCTCAACGCCGGAATCACAATAACGCTGACCGACATGCGCCCCGATGATGAAGGAAACACACGCAGCGAGGTGTTTCACGCAAAAGACGGACTGAAAGAGTTCGTGCGCTACGTGGACCGTCACCGCACACACCTCTTCGACGACGTGATATACCTCAAAACCGAGAAGCAGGGCATACCGATTGAGGTAGCCGTGATGTACAATACCGACTATGCCGAGAACATACACTCGTATGTCAACAATATCAACACCATCGAGGGAGGCACCCATCTCGTAGGCTTCCGCATGGCATTGACACGCACATTGAAGAAATATGCCGATGCCGACCCGGTAATCTCAAAGCAGATAGAGAAAGCGAAAATCGAGATTGCGGGCGAAGACTTCCGCGAGGGACTCACCGCCGTAATATCGATAAAGGTGGGCGAGCCGCAGTTTGAGGGCCAGACAAAGACCAAGCTCGGCAACAGCGAGGTGGCCGGAGCCGTGCAGCAGGCAGTAGGCGAGGCGCTGGCATATTATCTCGAAGAGCATCCCAAAGAGGCAAAGCAAATCTGCGACAAGGTGATACTGGCCGCCACGGCGCGCATTGCGGCACGAAAAGCACGGGAAAGCGTGCAGCGCAAAAACCCGATGACAGGCGGCGGACTGCCCGGAAAGCTGGCAGACTGCTCCAACAAGGATCCGAAGGTATGCGAGATATTCCTTGTCGAGGGAGACTCGGCCGGCGGTTCTGCAAAACAAGGCCGCGACCGGTACACTCAGGCCATACTGCCGCTGAGAGGAAAGATACTCAACGTGGAGAAGGTTATGTGGCACAAGGTATTCGAAAGCGAGTCTGTGATGAACATCATACAGAGCATCGGTGTACGATTCGGTGTGGACGGCGAGGCCGACAAGGAAGCCAACATCGACAAGTTGCGCTACGACAAAATCATAATCATGACCGACGCCGATGTCGACGGCTCACACATCGACACGCTGATAATGACACTGTTCTACCGGTTCATGCCGAAAGTGATACAAGACGGACATCTGTACATCGCCACGCCGCCGCTATATCAGTGTACATACAAGAACAAAGCCAAGGAATATTGCTACACCGAGCAACAGCGACAGGCATTCATAGACAAATGGGGCGATGGGACAGACGATGGAAAAAACATCCACACGCAACGCTATAAAGGTCTCGGCGAGATGAACCCCGAACAGTTGTGGGAGACAACCATGAACCCGGAGACACGCCTGCTGAAACAGGTAACCATAGAAAACGCCGCCGAAGCCGACGAGATTTTCTCAATGCTGATGGGCGACGACGTGGAACCCAGACGAGAATTCATAGAAAAGAACGCGACATACGCAAACATCGACGCATAAAACCAAAAAGCCGGCTCAACGCCGGCTTTTTACTTATCAGCAATAAAAAGACGTTTTATTCAGGAGACAAAAAGTATATCAGAGATTAAAGAAAATCTTACCGGGAGTTAAATAAACCGATGAAACTATCGCCCGCAAACTCCGGATGGAATTTAAAGACACATCCAACACACAATACCCACCGCATATATTTCCACAACATATATACAGACTTACCGCCAATCCATTTACCATTTACCGCTTACCATACAACCACTTATCCCTTACTACTCATCTCCTTACTACCCACCTCCTCAATGACAGCCTTTTAAAACATCTGCACCTTAAGTCCGAGCGACAACCCGAATGCGTCTCCGAGGCTCACATTGCCGTCTTGAATCATGGCACGCAGGTATATATCACACGTGCTCACTTCGTAAAATGCCGTGACACTCTTGATGAACTTGCGCTTGTTGCGGGGCACGACAGCCGTCACACGCTGCCCCACGAAGACATTCACTCGCACTTTCGTGCTGAGAAACTGATAGTACTTATCGGGATACCGCTTCGGTTCACGCCCCCAAAACTCATGCCCGAAAACAGTATTGAAATATATGCCGCACGATAACGGCTCGGCATTGAAATCACCACCGAGGTCTATCCTCCACGGAATATAATTCTGCTTTATCGTCATAGTAGTCTTGGCACGCTCGCTGTTGAAACGCGGCAGATAGCCGAAAAGCAGATTGGTCTCATACTGCCGTCTGTTACCGTAGTTCCACCCGACACCCAACGACATCATACCCATATTGCCGGCATACTGGACTATAATCTGCGTAGGTATGAGAAAGTTCCACATCCTGCGGTATCTCTCCACCCTGATATCATACCTTGTCGGCGCGTTTTCTTTCCCGCCACCTTCCACACTGTCCGCGGCATGTGGTCCTGCACTCAAAGGCATCATGGCATCCGATGCCGACGCACGGCATAACGGCGACAAAACAGACATCGCGACAAACAGCAAACAGAACTTAAAAATGTATGATTTCATAGTCATAACCGCCAGGAGTGATGGTAAACAAAAAATAACTGCGCTTCTCTATGTTCGGCGCTCCATAGTATACAAGGCCGTCGTCGTATATATCTTCTGTCTGCAAACAGTGGTCGTGACCGTTGAGACAGAACATGATGCCGGGAAAACGAAGCACGTAATGCTCGAAAGCATTTGCCACATTATTATTGAACTGCTCGCAGTATGGCCGTGCGTGCATGCATATCACAGTACGGTCGAAAAGCTCTCCGTCCTCGACGATCTGCTTTTCCATGAAGTCGAAGTTGGGAACAGCCGCCAGATAGTCGTACTCGGTGGCATTGGTATTCAGGCAAACAAACTTCACCCTGCCGGCGATGAAACTGAAATCGGCCGGCCCGTACATCACGGAATACACATCGTCGCCAGTGCCGAGGAAGTCGTGATTGCCTATCAGGGCCACATACGGCACACGAACGGCCGAAAGGATGTCGCGCTTCCACAAATATTCCTTCGTCGTCCCGCAGTCTGTCAGGTCTCCGCCGTGAATAACAAAGTCTATGCTGTCCCTGCCGTTTATGTCTTCCACCATATCTTTCGTGTCGCCGTACCAGCCGTGAGTATCGCTGACAAACGCCACACGGAGAGTGTCTTTGTCCTTGCAGGCACGCTCTATCCGCTCCATGTTTCGCGCGTTTATATCGCGCTCTCCGTCAAAACGGGCATCATACGGATGATAATCAAACCATCCCTTACATCCGGCAAGCACAGCACAAAGAATAATGAAATACAGTATCCGCATATAAACATTCCGTGATTTAACCATGCAAAGATACGAATAAGTAGCATAAAAACCGAGAAACCGATTTGAGTTTTTAAGCGCCGCCGCCGCTTTTATCGGGCTTTTATCAGGTCACCAAAATAATTTCATCATGCTTTTATGTCACAACATCAAATATTTATATTAAATTTGCGGTGCCAAATCACGGATTAATGGACAAAGAACATATAAAGGATACCAACATACAGGTTATCAAAGAATGGACTCCCACAAACTTCATCGGCAATGACATCATCATTACCGACAAGATAAACCTGGCTCCCACCACGGGACAGCCCCACCGGATGAACTTCATACTGCTGGCGATATGCACTAAAGGGGAAATAGGATTTACGGTAGACACGCAAAGATACACCGCCAAAACCAACGACGCCATAATCATATCAGACCGCCACATCGTGGAACATTACCACACGAGCGACGATGCCGAGGGCATGCTGATAGTCCTTTCCGTGGGATTTTTCTACGAGACGGTAAGCAACGTGAGCGACATTTCAACACTGTTCATGTTTTCGAGAAACAACCATGTGGTAAGCCTGTCACAGAAAGAAGCCGACATCTTCAGAAGCTACTGCGACATGCTGAAGGGCAAAATCGCCGACACGGAAAACCAATTCCGACGCGAACTGTCAAGGACGCTGGTACTGGCGATGTTCTACGACATGGGCAACGTGATATACCGGGTGCAGAAAAAGAGCGACAAGAAACAGAACCGGGCCGACGCTATTTTCACGAAATTCATCCTTCTCGTCGAAGACAACTACAAGACCGAGCGCCGTGTAGGCTGGTATGCCGAGCAGCTATGTATCACTCCGAAATACCTTTCGGAGACGGTGAAGCACGTCAGCCGACGCACACCGAACGAATGGATAGACCGATATGTGACACTCGAAATCCGGATACTGCTCAGGAACTCGACCAAGAGTATAAAAGAGATTGCCACCGACCTGTGTTTCCCCAACCAGTCTTTTCTCGGCAAATACTTCAAGGAGCATGTGGGGATGTCTCCGTCGGAATACAGAAAATCGTAGTCCGCCAACAGGACATCAACAGATAATGCCCGGCAACTGCCGGGCATCCTCATGGCGGCATTCCGATAGGACAGCCGCAAGTATCTCTACGCAAGCAAACGGTAACCTTATATCATCCCCATCCGCTTCAGTTCGTCGGCCGCTTCTTCGAGCATAGAGTACCAACCGGCACCGAAACGCCGTATAAGAGGCTCCTTAAGAAATCTGTATACCGGCATACCTGTCTCGCGACCTTTGGCCATCGCCGCTCGACATACATCCCACTGATGATAGTTAAGCCCCACGGTGCCATTGCCCAACGCCACTTCGCGGATAGGGTAAAGAGCGCAACTGATCGGTTTGCAAAACTTTATACTGCCCTCGCGATATGCCTTTTCGAGAGCGCAGAAACAGCATCCGCCCTCATGGCATGTGAAAACACAGTCCTTTCCGCCCACAATGCTCGTCACCAGGTCGCCCTCCTCATCGGTATAAGCCACCCCCTGACGGTCTATCACCGCCTGTGCCGATGCCGTGAGGCCGGGCCACACCGTCTCTACCGCATCTTCGATCGCTGCCACCTCGTCAATCGTCACCGGTGCGCCGGCATCTCCCTCCACACAGCACTCACCGTGACAGGCATCGAGATCGCAACAAAATTTCTCCCTGAATATGTCTATCGACACCAGCACGTCACCCACTTCTATTATCGACGGCAGTCTGTCTTCCATATTATTGTCATCCTTTTATGTTTACGCTATATCGTTTTATTTCTCCCAGTGCATGCATCCGTACAAGCACATGCAGGCTTGCTACCACCTTATCGGCTCTATACCGTTGCCAGCCAGATAATCGTTCGCCCTGGAAAAGTGATGGTTTCCGAACCATCCGCCACGGTTGGCAGACAGCGGCGACGGATGGACAGACTGCAATACAAGATGCCGTGACGTATCGATGAACGATGCCTTGCTGCGTGCATAGCCACCCCATAAGATGAACACGAGGTGCTCACGGCCGGCATTGAGCGCCCGTATGGCGGCATCGGTGAACCGCTCCCACCCTCTCCGCTGATGGCTCGCCGCCTGACGGGCACGCACCGTGAGCGTGGCATTGAGCAGAAGCACACCCTGCTCCGCCCACCGTGTAAGATTGCCGCTCGCCGGCATCGGTGTGCCGAGGTCGAGCTGTATCTCCTTGAAAATATTGACAAGAGATGGCGGGAAAGGCACTCCGTCGTTGACAGAGAAACTGAGGCCGTGTGCCTGCCCTGGCTCGTGATACGGGTCCTGCCCTATGATGACAACCTTCACCTTGTCGAAAGGACACAGGTTGAAAGCGTTGAAAATAAGACTGCCCGGAGGATAGCATGTGGTACTTGTGTATTCTGAACGCACAAACTCCGTAAGCCCGGCGAAATACGGCTTATCAAACTCATCTCCTATATGCCGGCGCCATGACTCTTCTATCTTTACATTCATATCGGTTGATTGTTAATGATTTGCAAAAATACGACTTTTTCCCGTAAGTACAAAAACAAACCGTTATCTTTACAACAAGCAGCATAATACGTACCCCCTATATTTACTATTAAGATAAAAAACAGTCATTTAAACAAAATAAAAATATGAATATAAGAAAAACAGCCAATCTTGCAACCTTGTTTTTTTGCAGGAACATTAATTACTGCGTGCGGTTCATCAAGTAAAGTAACATCTCGGCTTAGTGATGGGGATGACTCAATCAAAGTGGAAGTTTCGACTAAGGTCAGCACCAATTATGGGTCAGTAGAAAATTAGTGGGGATAAAATTTTCATACCAAAGAAGTTATATCGAACTTTGGAGCATGGAAAATGATTACTTGCAAATATTGGCACAAATAGTTCTTCCGGCGCAGATACTTGATTATTTCACCATCTCCGGTGTATCTCAGACCTCCACAGAGATACGCATTAATCTTGATGAGAAAATGGATTCAGAGCTGTCCTCGGATGTCCATTTTGAGTCTAAAGGCTTTATGGAGCCTGTAAGCGTGACGGACTTTCCGATAAGAGGCCACAAGGTGATTCTTCGGATACGGCGGAGGCGTTGGACAGACATCAGGACCGGCAAGAGTTTCAGCATCCCGATAGCCCTTGACGTGGTCGCCAAGGGCACGCATTACTCCAAGGAATTTGGAGCTTTTTTAAAAGAGACGTATGGAGACGTCCCCGGTGACCTGCCGTACGCTTGAGGAATTTTACAATATTGACTCCCACACGTTCGAGAAGCGGTATAAGGAAGTGCCCAGCGGATTCCGGCAGTGGGATCAACTGTGGCATGCCGACAAATGGCTGCTGTTTCCGGAGAATATCGGTCCGAAGCTGGCAATCGACGAGTCCTCACTCTCCAACGGCGAACTGTACACGTTTGTGACCAACCGTGACGCCCGCACACGTGAACGCTCCCTGGTTGCCATCGTGGCAGGCACAAAATCAGAGGATATCATCGCTGTGCTGGAACGCATTGATGATGAGCGTCGTCATGCAGTGAAGGAGGTCACACTCGACCTGTCTGATTCCATGCGCAAGATCGTCCGGTCGGTTTTTCCAAAAGCGAGCCGTGTCATTGACCGGTTCCACATCCAAAAGCTTGCCTGCGACGCCGTACAGGAATTGCGGGTCAAGCACCGTTGGGAAGCTATACAGCAGGCAAACGACGAGATGGAAGAGGCCAAGCTGAACGGTGAGGACTATGTGCCGTTCCGGTTTCCCAATGGTGATACCCGCAAAGAACTGCTCATACGCTCACGGTATCTCCTGTTCAAATCAGCCGAGAAATGGACCGGCAGGCAGAAACAGCGTGCCGCCATTCTGTTCGAAGAGTATCCGGATATCAGAACGGCATACGGCCTGTGCCATTCCTTGCGGATGATCTTTTCAAAAAACACAATCAAGGATGCCGCACGTTTGTCTATGGCAAAGTGGTATAGCAAGGTCGAAGAAGCAGGATTCCATTCCTTTAACGTCATCGCCGCAACCTTCTATGAGCATTATGATGAAATATTGAAATTCTACAACAACCGTGATTCCAATGCGATGGCTGAATCATTCAATGCCAAGATAAAACTATTCAGGGCAAACCTTAGGGGTGTTGCTGACAAGAAGTTCTTCCTGTTCCGTATAGCAAACCTTTACGCTTATCCACACTAATTTTCTACTGACCCGATTTTTCCGGTTCTTGATTTGTATGTAACGAATTTGTTGAGTTGTTTTTCAATGTCGTTTCTGTCGGCTTCATGTGAATTACAGTATGAAAATACGTTTTTTTTGATATGATTTCGCTACCTTTGTGAAATAAAGACAATCTTGAAAACAAATCAAAAAAAGACACAATGAAAAGACATCATATTGTTTTACTGGCGGTCACCGCCATGATGTTTACAGCTGTAGGCCGCCTGTACGCCGCAGCGAGACCATGGGATAACGGACGCTTGAGAGTATCGGCCGACGGCCGTTTTCTTATGTTCGACAACGGCCGGCCGTTCTTCTGGCTCGGCGACACAGGCTGGCTGCTGCCCGAGCGGCTCAACCGTGATGAGGCTGAGTACTATCTCTCGCGCTGCGAGGCGGCCGGATACAATGTCGTGCAGGTGCAGGTAATCAACGGCATACCTGCTTTCAACGTATACGGACAGATGTCCATGCCCGCCGGTTTCGACTTCTCCACTGTCGATCGCAAGGGCGTTTACGGCTATTGGGACCACATGGACTACATCATCGATCGTGCCGCCGCTCACGGAATATACGTCGGCATGGTATGCATTTGGGGCGGCATGGTGAAGGCCGGACAGATGAACGAGGCTCAGGCGCGCAGTTATGGAATGTTTCTCGCCAACCGATACAAGAACCGCAAGAACATCGTGTGGATAATGGGCGGCGATATTCAGGGCGACATCCGCACCGGGGTATGGGATGCGCTGGCCACGACGATAAAAAGCATAGACACCGGCCATCTGATGACCTTCCATCCGCGTGGCCGCACCACGTCGGCAAGATGGTTTAACGACCGTGCATGGCTCGACTTCAACATGTTCCAGAGCGGTCACCGCCGCTACGGTCAGCGTATGGGAAACAAATATTATCCCATTCCCGACGGCACGGAGGAGGACAGCTGGATGTATGTCGATTCGGCGTGGTCGTATAAGCCGGTAAAACCGGTTATCGACGGAGAGCCGAGCTATGAGGACATACCGCAGGGGCTGCACGATGCCGGTGAGCCGCGGTGGACGGCCGCCGACGTGCGTCGCTATGCCTACTGGTCGGTGTTCGCCGGCTCATGCGGACACACATACGGCAACAATTCAATCATGCAGTTTGCCAAGCCGGGAGTGAACGGCGCATATTTCGCCGACGGCAATGTCAAACCGTGGTACAAGGCTATGGACGACCCGGGGTTCAACCAGATGAAGTACATCAAGCGTCTGATGCTCGCCCTGCCTTATTTCGACCGTATTCCCGATCAGGGTGTCATATCGGGCAACGGTATCCGCTACGAACGTCTCATCGCCACCCGGGGCAAAGACTATCTGCTGGTATACAACCACACGGGGCGTGACATGACCGTCGACCTCCGTAAAATCAGCGGAAAGCGTAAGAACGTGTGGTGGATGAACCCGGCAAACGGGGCGCTGACGTATCTCGGCGAGCATGTATCAGGGATGGCCGTGTTCCGCTCACACACAGACGCGACCGGCATTGCCGACGGAGTGCTCATCGCCATCGACTCGTCGAAAAGCTATCTTGGCGTGGCAGCATCCGAAATACCCGATAGTGATGCCGTCGCGGCAGAGAGAGACAGAACGGAATGAGTGGCGGTGACTTTGTCGTTCACTTATTTGTGAATATCGGATAGAATTATTAACTTTGCAAAAATATGGCTGTGGCCGCAAGCCGATACGGCATGCGAGAAGCCGGGCCGGACAATGGTCTTTTCTTAAGCGGCTGGCAAGGGTTGGCAAGATGGCAAACGTGCTGTGTGGTGCGGCCCGAAACAGGAACGCTGAAAGACAGTAAATGCGGCATGTCGTGCAACGGACGGTTATGCGGCATGAATCCATACGATAACGAAGATAATAAAAAATACAGATGGAAAAAGTGATTTTGACCGGTGACCGCCCCACCGGTAAACTGCATCTCGGCCACTATATAGGCTCATTGCGCCGCCGTGTGCAGTTGCAGAATGAGGGCGACTACAAGCAGATGTTTGTTTTCATGGCCGATGTACAGGCACTGACAGACAATGCCGACAATCCCGAGAAGATACGACAGAACCTCATCGAAGTGGCGCTCGACTATCTTGCCGCCGGTCTCGACCCGGCCAAGTGTACGCTTTTCGTGCAGAGCCAGATACCGGAGCTTGCCGAACTGACCACATATCTGATGAATCTTATCACCGTGTCGCGTGTCCAGCGCAACCCTACTGTGAAGACCGAGATAAAGATGCGCAACTTCGAGGCCAACATCCCGCTCGGCTTTTTCTGCTATCCGGTGAGCCAGGCGGCCGACATCGCCCTGTTCAAGGCTACGACAGTGCCGGCCGGCGAGGACCAGGAACCGATGCTTGAGGTGACCCGTGAGTTGGTGCGCCGCTTCAACTCAACGTATAGTGAGGTGCTTGTCGAGCCAAATATAATGCTTCCCGAGAATGCCACGGCGCGCCGTCTGCCGGGTACCGACGGCAAGGAGAAGATGAGCAAGAGCCTCGGCAACTGCATATATCTGAGTGATTCGGCCGAGGAGGTATGGCAGAAGGTGCGCTCCATGTATACCGACCCCGACCACTTGCGTGTCGACGATCCCGGCAAGGTGGAGGGCAATGCCGTATTCACATATCTCGACGCATTCTCGACAGATGCCGATTTTGCCGATTTCTGGCCCGAATACGCCAATCTCGAGGAGTTGAAAGACCACTACCGCCGTGGCGGATTGGGCGACATGAAGTGCAAGAAGTTCCTTAACACTATCCTGAATAACATGCTCGAACCGATGCGTGTGCGTCGCCATGAGTTTGAGCAGGATATCCCCGAGATATACAACATACTGAAAAAGGGTACCGAGCAGGCCCGCCACACGGCCGCACAGACCATGGACGAGGTGCGCCGCGCGATGCGGATCGACTATTTCGACGATGCGGAACTGATAAGTATGCAGGCCGAGCGTTTCAGGAACAAGTAGGAGCGGCCGCCGGTCGGGGCCGGCTGCTTATATCCGTTGCGGCCGGATATTGGTATCATTGATACCGTGCGGCTCGTTATATGTCGGTAAGTGAGGCATGTCGCATGTCTCGTCACGATATGAAAACAGCCTGAGGGCATTATCGCTCCTCAGGCTGTTTTTTTGTTTGCGGGTATGAATGGCCCCGTCATTGTCTTATTTCTTCTCCGGCATCTTGTTTTCCGGACGGGCTATACCGTCTGCCGTTGCGCGGTCGGCCATTTTCTTTATTCTCTTGGCCGTGTCGGGATGTGATGAGAACATCTTGTCGAGTTTGCTGCCCTTACCTGCTCCGGCCTCTTCTTCAAGTTTTTTGAGCTTCTCGAACGACAGGGCTATAGACCACGGGTTCTTGCCGTTCTTCTTGAGGAAATCATATCCGTAGTCATCCGCCTCGCTCTCCTGTTTCTGCGAGTAAGATGAGTTCAGCACCGCCTCTCCGAGGCTTCCGAGCTGCGACTCGGTCAGTTGGGCGGCTTTGCCACCTGTTGACGCGATGCCGTCTTTGAGAGCGGATGTGAGCAATGCTGTGCGGAACGCCTTTTTGGAGTGTTTCAGTGCCACATGGCCGAGCTCGTGCCCGATGACGCCGAGCAACTCATCGTCTGTCATGATGTCCATCAGCGACGAGAATACGCGCACGCTTCCGTCAGGACAGGCGAATGCGTTCACGTCGATGACGTAGTAAACCTTGAAGTTGAGCGGAATACCTTCGACCTCTGTCAGTCCCTGGGTCAGTTTTTTCAGGCGTACGGTATACGGGTCGTCATCGGCACATACCTGGTTGTGCTTGTCCATCCAGTCTATCGACTCTTTCACGTATTGTGCCATCTGCTCGTCTGTCAGCGTGGCCGCCTTGCCGGCTTTCAGCGCACCGCTCGCCGCCTTGCCGAGATTGAATTGTGCCATTGCCGGTGTGGCACATGCCATCAGCAGCATCAATGCTGCCGTCTTGATAGATTTCATCTTCATGGATTAATTGTTTTTATAGGGTTATTTGTTGTCGCATATAAGGTTTTCGCCTGTCATGTCGGCGGGTTGTTCGAGTCCCATGATGTGCAGGATAGAAGGAGCCACGTCGGCCAACCGTCCGTTTTTCACTGTCGCGCTGTTGTTGTCCGTCACGTAGATGAACGGTACCGGGTTGAGCGAGTGCGCGGTGTTTGGCGAGCCGTCTTCGTTGACGGCATTGTCGGCGTTGCCGTGGTCGGCTATGATTATAGCCTCGTAGCCGTTGGCCTTGGCCGCTTCTATCACGTCGCGTACGCAGTTGTCCACGGCATGCACGGCCTTTGCTATGGCGTTGTATATTCCGGTGTGGCCGACCATGTCGCCGTTTGCGAAGTTGACAACTATGAAATCATATTCCTGGGTGTTTATCGCCCCCACGAGCTTGTCTTTCACTTCGTATGCGCTCATTTCGGGTTTGAGGTCGTATGTGGCTACCTTTGGCGACGGCACGAGTATGCGGTCTTCGCCCTCATAGGGTTGCTCGCGGCCTCCGTTGAAGAAGAATGTCACATGGGCGTATTTCTCTGTCTCAGCCGTGTGCAACTGCTTCTTGCCCATGCTGCTGAGATACTCGCCCAGGGTGTTCTCCACGTTTTCTTTCGGGAAGAGGATGCCGACACCGGTGAACGATGCGTCGTAAGGCGTCATGCAGTAGTATTGCAGGCCCTTTATCGTGTGCATTCCCTCCTCGGGCATGTCTTGCTGTGTGAGTACCTGTGTCAGTTCCTTTGCTCGGTCATTGCGGAAGTTGAAGAATATCACCACGTCGCCTTCTTCTATGCGTCCGTCGACGTTTGCGTTTGTTATCGGTTTGATGAACTCGTCGGTCACGCCCTCGGCATAACTATCCTCCACGGCTTTCACCATATCGTCGGCCTGTCTGCCCTTTGCTTCTACAATGAGGTCGTAAGCCTCTTTCACACGGTTCCAGCGCTTGTCGCGGTCCATTGCGTAGAAGCGGCCGATGATGCTTGCTATGGCAGCGCCGTTGGCCTCGCATACGTCTGTCAGCTCTTTGATGAAGCCGGCGCCGCTCTTGGGGTCGGTGTCGCGGCCGTCCATGAAGCAGTGCACGAAAGTCTTTGTCAGACCGTATTCCCTGCCTGTCTCCACGAGTTTGTAGAGGTGGTCGAGCGAAGAGTGTACACCACCGTCTGACGTCAGTCCCATCAGGTGCAGTTTCTTGCCGTTTTCCTTGGCATAGCTGTATGCCGCCACAATACCCGGATTCTGCATTATGGAACCGTCTTTGCACGCACGGTTGATTTTCACCAGGTCCTGATATACCACACGGCCGGCACCGATGTTGAGGTGGCCTACTTCCGAGTTGCCCATCTGTCCGTCGGGCAGACCCACGTTCTCTCCCGAAGCCTGCAACTCAGAGTGTGAGCTGACGGCCGTGAGATAGTCGAGATACGGGGTCGGCGTGTTGAATATCACGTCGCCGTTGCCATGTTTTCCGATTCCCCATCCGTCGAGAATCATCAATAACGCTTTTTTTGCCATAGTTTATTTATTGTTTAAATGATATTTGTCTTTTTGCGGTATGCGGTATTCCGGCCGGTTTGTTACCGGCAGATGGGCTTGCAGCCATGTAACGCGCGTTGACCGTCAATGGCGCGGTCAAACTCTTCTTATTAAAATTAGGTTGAGTTCGACTTGCAAAAGTAATAATATTTGGGCGATTGGCAAAATGCGTGAATATAAAAGAATGAATAAAAGAAAGACAATACTTGCGGTAATCACGAATAATGTTTACAAAAAGCCTTTTAAAACTCGCCCGTTTCAAAATTAAAAGCCAAAGGCCGGAAATAAACGAGTTATGAACTGCTTTTCACAACCACCTGTATATCAACCCGATAAACCCACCATATCTGCTTTCCATACCACACCAACTCCACCTGCCTGAAATATTTTTTCCATTCAGCGTCCCGTTGCCTCGCATTTAGACGCTAAACGCAAGCCAACGGGACGCTGAACGCGACGCAAACGGCAACCAATCGCCCTGCAACGGGCGTCCCGTTGCAGGGAAATGATGAAGTTATTCATTTTTTTAAAATATTCTATCGCATTGTGTATAGCTTTAGGTATAGTGATAATTTTCTATTTCGAGGAAAAACAAAGTGTTAATTTGATGATTTTATTTTTACATTTATCTGCGTAAAAAGGGCGTTTAAAGGTAAAAGGGTAAAAAAGTAAAAAGGTAAAAAAGCCATGCGGACTTATTATTTACAGATTGTTTTCTTTAATTCATTATCCATCCGCATGGCTTTTTTACCCTTTTACCTTTTTACTTTTTTACCTTTAAAAAACGTATATCCGGTAGTTCTTCACGCTGCCCGGGGCACCTTGTTCGGCTCTTGGCAGATATTCTATTCCGGTTATGTCGCGCGGCGTCCCGAGGTCTATGACTATCGTGTGTGGATACCTGTCGGTAGGTTTGGTGCTCCAAAATGTCGACTCTTGCAGGTCAAACACCTTGTCTGCCGTGTGGTTTCCGCCTGCGGTGTCCTCGCTGTCGCAGTATCCCGCCGACCACGGCTCCCGGCTCAGTCGCCGCCCTTTGTTGTCGAGGGCGTACAGTTCGGCTATCGCCGCCGTCTGTCCGCTGTCGTGGGCATCGAGGCATTCGATGGCTATGTAGCGGCCCGAAGCCTGCGCAAACGTTATTTTCTGCCATCCGTTGCCTGATGCGAATGCTCCTGTTGCGGCCGGCCTCATGGCGCTAAGCATAGGAGCGGTCTTGTCGGTTTTCGTCTTTTTGACTTTGAGTTTGTTCAGCTCGGGTGTCGTCTGTCCGTGGCATGTCGTCTCTTTCGGGTTGGTGATGTCGAGCACGATCAGCTCGTTGCGTCCTTTTTTCAGCCAGCATCCCGGCAGGTAGAGCGTCTGTTGCGGGCCGATGCTCCAGAAACGCCCCAGCGCATGCCCGTTGACATATACCTGTCCTTTGCCCCATCCTTCCATGTTCAGGAACGTGTCGCCCGTTTTTTTGAGCGTGAAGTGTCCGCGGTAGTATCCCCGCCGATCCATTGCTTTCGAGCTTCCGGGGGCTTTAGCGGCAGCGTCGAGCGCCCTTACCGCTGTCGTGTAGTCATCTGATATTCGGCTGACGGTCCAGTTTTTCAGGTCGTGCGTCACCACATGTCCGTCTGTCTCGGCCGTCATTGTTACAGTGCCGGTGATGCCCTTGAAGTCTTTTATGGCCCGTCCGAAGTTTATCCGTCCCATCGCCTCGACGAGTATCGTCAGCTTGCTGCCTCGTTTCACGGGCGGCATGCGCAGCGTGCGTTCTTTCTTCACCCGGTCTATCGTGCCTATGTGACTGCCGTCTACAAATATCTGGGCGTAGTCGTGCGCCTCGTCTATCGTCAGCAGCGACGGGGTGGTGATGCCGGGCAGCGTCGTCTCGTATATCATCGCTCCCCAGCCCATGTTCATCTCCTCCATGGTGACGGTGTTGCGGGTGGTCGCAGTGCTGTCTACGCCAAGGCAGACAGGTGCGAACTCGGTGAGCGTGAACTTGGGAATGCTTATTATGCCGGCTGCCGGGCGGGGCATGGCAGGCAGCTTCCAGTCGGCATATTTCCGCATGGTGGCCCGCAGTTCGTGGTATTTAGGGGTGGCGGCACCCTGCTCGTTGATGGGCGCGTCGTAGTCGTAGCTCGTCACGTCGGGGGCAAATCCTGGGCTGTTGGCTCCCGCCCAGTGGCCGAACGATGTGCCTCCGTGTGTCATGTACAGGGAAAACGATATGCCTTTCGACAGCATCTCGTCTATTCCGGCCGTCATCTTGGCCGCCGGCCGTGTCTCGTGGCGCGCTCCCCACTTGTCGAACCATCCGCTCCAGAACTCCGAGCACATCTTCGGCTCGTCGGGCCTAAGTTCGCCAAGGCGTTTGAACTGGGCGTCGATGTTGGCTCCGGTGCCGAAGTTCATTGTCCATGTGAGGTCGTCGAGACCGTTTTTCGTGAAGTTGCTTGCCCAGTCGCACTGGAAGAGCGCCACCTTGTCGAAGCCGGCCGAGCGAACGATGTCCCGTATCTCGCTCACATAGGCCTTGTCCTCTCCATACGACCCGTACTCGTTCTCCACCTGTACCATGATTATCGGGCCGCCGTTCTGTATCGTCAGCGGGGCAAGCTGCTCGCCTACCTTATGCTCGAACAGCCGCACCCGCTCCATAAAATACGGGTCTCTCTCGCGCAGTCGTATGTCTTTCTTTTTAAGAAGCCACCACGGCAGGCCTCCCATCTCCCATTCGGCACACACGTACGGGCCAGGCCGCACGATGACATACATGCCGTTTTTCTGCGCGATCCGGCAGAACTCGGCCACGTCGTTGCCGCCCGTGAAGTCGAACTCGCCTTCGCGTTGCTCGTGTATGTTCCAGAAAATGTAGATGCAAACAGTGTTCATGCCCAGTGCCTTGCACATCCTGATGCGATGTTCCCAGTACGGTCGGGGGATGCGCGGATAGTGAATTTCGGCCGCTTTTATCACAAACGGCTTGCCATTGAGCAGGAATGTGCCTTTACCGACGGTGAAATCGCCGTTTTTTGAGCTTCCGGCCGCCTGCGATGCTGTTGTGGCAGCCAGCAGAAAGATGCTCATCGCAATGCTCTTTAGGTTTCTGTTGAGTCGCATGGTTTTGTTGTTTTGTCAGTATGTAAATTGTATGTGTGTTATTTTGTTTTCGTTGTTTTGTCCCGTTTCATCGTCGTGATGTTTCAATATGGAGGCCGTGTCGTTCATACGATTTATGCCTGTCCTTATATCGCCGCCGTCTTTATTCCGGTCTTTGTATGTACCCCGGCGGCTTTATGCTATCCGTCGACTTTCATGTTGTCTATCTTCATGCGTATATACTCACGGAACTCTTCGCTGCCCAGTATCTCGACACTTTCGAAGAGGCCGAGCACGAAACGTGATATGCCCAGATAACTGCACACGTCGAGGCTCACAATCCAGTGGCTCGCGTCGTCGGGAGTGATGAAGGCGGCCGATTGGGGATATTCTTCGAGCATTATGTTGCGGGCCAGCCGGCCGAGGCGAAGCGTGACGGGAAGGCGTTTCTCGCCGCTGAACATGAATATATCGGTGAAAACTTTTTTGTGTCGTGCCTCGTGAATCTGGTCATCTGCAAGTATCATGACAGACTCTATGCGGGATATCTTGAATGTCTTGTTCTGTCCGGAAGCGATCTCGTAGCACCGTATCTCATTGTTGTTGTCCATGAACATGAACGGTTCCACTACGCGGTTGGCGGTGGTGTTGCTGTGGGGCGATGAGTAATTTCGCAGGATGACGGTCTTTTTCATCTTTATAGCGTCGTAGAGCGTGCTCACGTTGTCGGCGTCCTGCTCGCGTAAGGTAACGTTTTCGAGAATGTCGAGATCGTATAGGCGGGTCAGTTTGTTTTTAAGGTGTTGCACATGCAGGCTGTTGTCGCTCGCACGGTCGAGCAAACGGCGCATGGTGATGGCCTCGTCTTCGGTGAAATGGACTTTTTTGAACAGTCGTGTGAAGAACTGGGAGTTTTTGTCGAGGCTGTAGCAGGTGCCACGTTTCTCTACCGTGAAGCCGCTGTCGCGGAAGAAATCGATGTAGTAGTATAGCGTGCGGCGCGATATGCCGAGGCGTTCGCACATCTGTTTCACGGTGTAGTCCCGGTTTTCGGTCATCAGGAGCATGAGCGATAGCTCTCTGTCAAGGTTGCTGTGTCGCATTGTCGGTCGTTGTTTGGAAGTCGAGCATGAGCTGGCCGTCGCCCAGCAGGTTGTAGCTTTTACGATGGAATGGGGTTATCCCGAAGGATTTTATCGCCTCACGGTGCTTTCTTGTGGGATAGCCCTTGTTGCTTTTCCAGTCGTATTGCGGATGTTTCAGGGCCAGTTCGGCCATATAGTCGTCTCTGAAAGTCTTGGCAAGGATACTTGCCGCAGCTATTGACAGGTACTTGCCGTCGCCTTTCACGATGGTGGCGTGCGGCAGGTCACGGTATTTTTTGAATCTGTTTCCGTCTACGATTACAGCCTCAGGCCGCACGTCCAGTTGGTCTAAGGCACGGTGCATGGCCAGAAAACTGGCGTTCAGGATGTTTATCCGGTCTATTTCCTCGGGCGTGACGATGCCCACCGCCCATGCCACTGCGTCGCGTTTGATTACCTCCCGCAGTTCATTGCGCCTTCGCTCTGTGAGCTGTTTTGAGTCGTTCAGGTCGGCGTTGACATAATCCGGCGGGAATATCACAGCCGCGGCATACACGCTTCCGGCAAGGCATCCGCGCCCGGCCTCGTCGCATCCGGCTTCAATCAGTCCTTCGTGGTAGTGGCTTTCAAGCATGATCGTATCTCTAAATGGATGTTAATATTTAAGAATGGTTAACTATATATTTTCGATAGTGAACCCTTTGTGCACAAAACGGTCGTTCCTTTGCAATGTAAACAGATGCTTATACCTGAATATGTCAGATGTAAACAGCATAAGATAGCATATAAATAACAAACAGTTTAAATAAAGAACCATGATGTTAATAGGCATTATAATCTGGCTTATCGGTACATTCCTGTCACAAGCGACAGGGCATGGGAATTGAAATCGGTAATTTAACGTAAGAGTAAAACAAGTATCACAACATCTAAAATAAGTATCACAACATTTAAAAACAACGCTATATGAAAAATGAAATGACACTCACGGCAGGTCGCCCGGCGGCACAAGGCGCATCTATAAACACCGCAACAGTGGCCAAATTGGCAGTAAAAGCACTCGGTATGGTATGCAAGTATTACTCATACGTACTTGGACAGCCCGTAGGAATACGCCGGATGCTGCACCTGTTAAACGCCCAACTGGCATTCTTCTGCACCGTAGTGCCTGTCACGTGCCCGTTTGTCGTACGCCTGTTATTCCTCTTCTGGCTGCTCTCGGCACTGCTGAAATGCAAGAACGACGGTGTCAGAACATCTTGCTGACCCGCCGTACTCCCGCCACAAGGGCATCAATCTCTTCCTTTGTGTTGTATAACGCGAACGAGGCGCGCACCGTACCTTGTATTCCCAGACGGCGCATCAGCGGCTCGGCGCAGTGGTGCCCCGTGCGGACGGCAATTCCGAGACGGTCGAGCAGGGTGCCCATGTCGAGGTGGTGGATGTCTCCCACGAGGAAAGATACCACCGCGTCCTTGTGCTCAGACTCGCCGAAAAGCCTCATTCCATCGATTTTTCTCATCTCATCCATGCAGTATCGGGTCAGCATTTGCTCGTGCGCCGCTATGTTTTCAAGACCGATATGTTCCATATATCCGATAGCCGTGGCAAGGCCGTGGGTAGCGACATAGTCGGGAGTTCCGGCCTCGAACTTGAACGGCAGGCTGCCGAACACTGTCTTGTCGAAGCTTACGCTTTCTATCATCTCGCCACCGCCCTGGTAAGGGGGTAGCTTCTCCAGCCATTCTTCTTTACCGTAAAGTACTCCGACACCCGTCGGACCGTACATCTTATGCCCGCTGAACACGAAAAAGTCGCAATCCATCGCCCGCACGTCTACCTTGAAATGCGGCGTGCTTTGCGCTCCGTCGATCATGACCGGCACCCCGTGGGAGTGTGAGATACTTATTATCCGTTCCACGGGATTTACCGTTCCGAGCACGTTGCTCACGTGGGCGAGGCTCACGATCTTCGTCTTGTCATTCAATAAACGCTCGAATTCATCGAGATCAAGCTCTCCTTTATCGTCGATTGGCACCACACGGATGGCAATGCCCCGCCTGGCGGCCTGCAGTTGCCATGGTACGATATTGGAGTGGTGCTCCATCTCGGTGACAATCACCTCGTCTCCCTCTTTCATGAACTCGTCGCAAAACGACGACACCACGAGATTGATACTCTCGGTGGTGCCCCGTGTGAAGACAATCTCGCTCGTGCCGCGGGCGTTTATGAAGCCGCGCACCCTCTCGCGGGCCGCCTCGTGCAGGTCGGTGGCCTGCTGTGAGAGATAGTGTACGCCACGGTGCACGTTGGCATTGACGTTCAGATACTCGTCGCGCATGGCGTCGAGCACGCACAACGGCTTCTGTGTCGTGGCGGCATTATCGAGATATACGAGCGGTTTGCCATACACCTCTCTCGATAGAATGGGGAAATCTTCGCGTACAGCGGCTAAATCATAACTCATAGTTCAATGTATATTATTATTTGCACAACTTGCATCCGTCGCACTTTGCGAGCTCACCCCTGAAGCGTTTCTCGACGAGATGATGCAGGCGGTCGCGCAGGGGGGCGAGCTGTATGGAATCTATCACCTCGTTGATAAAGGCGAACTGAAGCAGCAGCTTGGCCTCTTTGAGCGATATTCCGCGCTGGCGCATGTAGAAAAGGGCTGTGTCGTTGAGCTGTCCCACGGTTGATCCATGCGCGCACTTGACATCATCCGCGTATATCTCGAGCATCGGTTGTGTATACATGTGGGCCTCCTTGGTGGCGCACAGGTTCTGATTTCGCATCACCGAGGCGGTCTTCTGTGCGTCTTTCATCACGAGAACACGTCCTGCGAATGCTCCCGTCGCCTGTCCGTCGAGTACATATTTATACAGTTCGTTGCTCTTGCAGTTCGGCGCTTGGTGTACGATCAGCGTATTATTGTCTACCCGTTGTTTCCGGTCGGCTATCACACAGCCGTTCATGCGGCACTCGGCTCCCTGTCCGGTCATGGTGACATCGGTGCGGTTGCGTGTCGTCCCGTTGTGCAGCGTTATCATGTTGTGGTTCACCCGGCTGCCGGCAGCCTGCTCTATATACAGGTTGCTGACGCGGACGTTCTTTTCGTGTGTCTCTTCGAGGCAGTAAAGGTCGAGTGCCGCGCCTTCGCCCACATACGCCTCTACCACTTGCGTGGTGAGAAAACGGCGGTCGTCGGCCGCATGGTCGCAGAATAGAAGTTTGATTTCCGCTCTCGGCTCGACGATGATGAGCACCCTGCGGTTTACCATCAGGTCTACATCCGAGCGCAGGATATTTATGACCTGCACGGCACGTTCCACCCTGACACCTTCCGGAACATACACCACGAGTCCGTCTTGGGCAAGCATCGTGTTGAGAGCCGTCACGGCGTCATCCTCCGTGCGGGCCGCTTTCGAGTAGTATCTGGCGATGAAATCGGGCTTTTTTGATGCCAGTTCTTTCAGTGAGCCAACTATCACACCATCCGGCAACTGGCTTTTCGGCATATTCTTGGTATGGAAAGAGTCGTTGACGATGAAGTAGAGCGATGTGCTCAGGTTGGGCACGTCGCATTTGAAAGCGTCGTATGGATTTACGGGGATGTCGAGTCGGTTGATGTTCAGTCCGTAGTCAGGCTCGAACAGCTTTGCCATTTCGGTGTATTTATACCTTTCCACCTTGCGTGTGGGGAAGCCCGACCGTCGGAAATCATCGAGCGCGCGGTCGCGAACAGCGTTCATCGGCTCGGCGCTGTGCCTGCAAATCATTTCCCGGCAATCGGTGTAAAGGTCGATATATTGTTTCTCGCTCTGCATGTTTTCGCCTTGTTTTAGTCTTCCACCTCTGCTTTTATCCAGTCATAGCCCCGCTCCTGAATCTCACGGGCAAGCTCCGGACCTGCCGTTTTGACGATGCGTCCGTTGTATAGCACGTGTACCACGTCGGGCTTTATCATGTCGAGCAAGCGGTCGTAGTGGGTGATTACGATGCAACTCGTCTCAGGTGTGCGCAGCTTGTTCACACCATCGGCAACTATTCGCATGGCATCCACGTCGAGTCCGGAGTCGGTCTCGTCGAGGATAGACAGCTTGGGTTCGAGCATCGCCATCTGGAATATCTCGTTGCGCTTTTTCTCTCCCCCGCTGAAACCCTCGTTGACGGAGCGGTTCGCCAGTTTGGAGTCAAGCTCCACGATTTTCCGCTTCTCTCTCGACAGCTTTATGAAGTCGCCAGCCGACAGCGGTTCCTTGCCTTCATACTTGCGCTTCTCGTTGATGGCGGCGCGCATGAAGTTGGTCATCGACACACCCGGAATCTCCACCGGGTACTGGAACGAGAGGAACAAGCCCTCGTGGGCACGGTCTTCCGGAGCCATGTCAAGCAGGTCCTTGCCGTTGAAAACGACCTCGCCGCCGGTCACCTCATAGAGCGGATTACCCACGAGCACGGCGCTGAGGGTTGATTTCCCCGAGCCGTTGGGTCCCATGATGGCGTGTGTCTCGCCGTCTTTTATCGTGAGGTTGATTCCTCTCAGTATCTCTTTGTCGCCTATTCTGGCATGAAGGTCTTTTACTTCTAACATAATATCGTCGTTCTGTTAACTCTTCCTTTGTATTTATTTTTCCGTATTACTGTCATCCCACCGTGCCTTCGAGCGATACGGCGAGCAGTTTCTGTGCCTCGACGGCAAACTCCATGGGCAGTTTGTTGAGCACGTCTTTCGCATATCCGTTGACAATCAGGCCGACGGCCTGCTCCGTGGGTATGCCGCGTTGGTTGCAGTAGAACAGCTGGTCTTCGCTGATTTTGCTTGTCGTGGCCTCGTGTTCCACTATTGCCGTGTCGTTGTGTATGTCCATGTAGGGGAACGTGTGCGCGCCGCACTCGCTGCCCAGAAGCAGCGAGTCGCACGAACTGTAGTTGCGTGCGTTATCCGCCGTGGCGGCCGCCCTTACCAGTCCGCGGTATGAGTTCTGGCTCTTGCCCGCCGAGATGCCTTTCGATATGATGGTGCTCTTGGTGTCGCGGCCTATGTGTATCATCTTGGTGCCCGTGTCGGCTTCCTGGTGGTGGTTGGTGACTGCCACGCTGTAAAACTCGGCCACCGAGTTGTCGCCCCGCAGTATGCACGACGGGTATTTCCACGTTATTGCGCTTCCAGTCTCCACCTGCGTCCACGACAGTTTGCTGCCCGCTCCGCGCAGGTCGCCACGCTTGGTCACGAGGTTGAGCACTCCGCCCCGTCCATTCTCGTCGCCGGGATACCAGTTCTGTACTGTCGAGTACTTCACTTCAGCCCGTTCCTTCACTATTATTTCCACGATGGCGGCGTGAAGCTGGTTCTCGTCGCGCATCGGTGCCGTACACCCTTCGAGATAGCTCACGTATGAGTCGTCGTCGGCAATGATGAGCGTGCGCTCGAACTGCCCCGTGTTCCGGGCGTTGATGCGGAAATATGAGCTTAGCTCCATCGGGCAGCGTACCCCTTTGGGTATATACACGAACGAGCCGTCGCTGAACACCGCGCTGTTGAGCGCCGCGTAGTAGTTGTCGCGGTATGGCACCACCGTGCCGAGATACTCTCTCACCAGTTCGGGGTGGTCTTTGATGGCGTCGCCTATCGAGCAGAATATGATGCCTTTCTCGGCCAGTTTCTCCTTGAACGTGGTCTTCACCGACACCGAGTCCATGATGGCGTCCACCGCCACGCCGCTCAGTGCCAGCCTCTCTTCGAGCGGGATGCCGAGCTTGTCGAATGTTTTCATCAGCTCGGGGTCAATCTCTTTCTTGCCCTCGTCTTTCTTCTTTGCCATCGGGTCGGCGTAGTACGATATCGCCTGATAGTCAATCTCGGGCAGGTGCACATGTGCCCATGAGGGCTGTGTCTGGCTTTCCCAGTAGCGGAAGGCTTTCAGGCGGAAGTCGAGCATCCACTCCGGCTCGCCTTTCTTGGCCGATATGAGCCGCACCACGTCCTCGTTCAGTCCCTTGTCTATTATCTCGGTGTGAACGTCTGTCGTAAATCCGAACTCGTATTTCTTGTCGGCCACTTCCCTGACAAACCGGTTCTTTCCGCCGTCTGTCATCTCCTTGTCATTATCCTTGATGTCTGTTGCCATTCTTTCACTGTTTGCCGGCGCACGGCCGGAATGCTGTTGAGAATGCAAAGTTACGAAATAATGGTGCTTTGAGCAAAAAAATATCTTTAAAAGTCCTTTTTTTACCTTTAATCCGAATTAGGCTTCTTTTACTCCTGTTGTTTCCTGGAAATCCGCGGTTTAATACTGATCTGCTTGCGAATATTTCCGCAAAAACTATATTGTAATAATAAAGTCACATATTTAGCACATTGTTTTCCGTTGAAATAGAAAGCGAAGGCGATATACACCGATATACGTGACTCGATATGCCGCTTTTCGCCATTAGTGAAAATCGGTGTTTTTATTGCAACGGGATGCCCGTTGCAAGCCGTTTGGTTACCGTTCGCGTTGCGTTTAGCGTCCCGTTGCATTCCATTTAGACGCTAAACGCAGGCCAACGGGGCGCTAAACGGAAAGAAGATTTCTGGCAGGTGGAGTCGGGTTGGTCGGAGATATAGGTATGATTGGTGTATTGAGTTGATGCACAGGTACTTGCGGAAAACGGTCCATAATCCGTTTATTTCCGGCCATTGGATTTTAATTTTGAAAAGGGCCAGTTTTAAAGTTCTTTTTGTAAATATTGTTCACAGTGTGATTTTATAATGAAAATATGAAGATATGGATTGGTTCGCATCGGTATGCCTGACGAATGAAGGATGATTTTATAATCAAAAATATGGTAATATGGGCATGAGTATGCCGGTATGGCAGCCGAACGGATTGTGACTTTACAATAAAATACGGAGATACAGGGTTTCTGATTTTGGAATATCGTTATCTGTATCTCCGTTTATATACGTTATGTCGTTGTTCGGAATATTTCTCCGGGGCATGAACGTTTTGTGCTTCCCGTTCCGGCGTGCCGCGTTTTGGCGGTCGTCCGGATTGTTTACAGCTTCTGCTGCACCTCTATTTCGGTGAACGTCTCTATTATATCGCCTTGCTGTATGTCGTTGAAGTTGACGAGGCTGATACCGCACTCGAAGCTTGCGGGTACCTCCTTGACATCGTCCTTGTAGCGTTTGAGGGCGTTGATGGCTCCTGTGTGGACCACGATACCGTCGCGCACGAGGCGCGCTTTGTCCACACGGTGTACCTTGCCTTCGGTGACAAGCGCTCCGGCAACCGTGCCGACCTTCGATATCTTGTATACCTCGCGTACCTCAACCTGGCCGGTGACGATCTCTTTTTTCACCTTGTCGAGCATTCCTTCCATCGCAGAGCGTATGTCTTCGATGGCATCGTAGATGATGGAGTAGGTGTTGATCTCCACTCCGTCGCGGTCGGCCAGCTTGCGTGCGGCCGACGACGGCCGTACCTGGAAGCCCACGATGATGGCATCTGACGCGTCGGCCAGCGTCACGTCGTTCTCCGAAATCTGACCCACGGCCTTGTGGATGACATTGACCTGTATTTTCTCGGTAGACATCTTGAGGAACGAGTCGCTCAGAGCCTCCACGCTACCGTCGGTGTCTCCCTTGACGATGAGGTTCAGCTCCTTGAACGAGCCGAGGGCGATGCGGTGGCTTATGTCGGCCAGCGTGAGGCGTGTCTGCGTGCGCAGGCCTTGCTCGCGCTGGAGCTGCTCGCGCTTGTTGGCAATCTCTCGTGCCTCCTGCTCGGTCTCCATCACGTGGAACGAGTCGCCGGCGGTGGGCGCTCCGTTGAGTCCGAGTATTATTGCGGGTTCTGCCGGGCCGGCTTTCTCCATTCGCTGGTTGCGCTCGTTGAACATGGCCTTGATGCGTCCGTGGCTCGTTCCGGCGATGACGATATCGCCCACTTTCAGCGTTCCGTTGCTTACGAGCACCGTAGACACGTAGCCGCGGCCCTTGTCGAGCGACGACTCGATGATGGAGCCGGTGGCGCGGCGGTTCGGGTTGGCTTTCAGGTCGAGCATCTCAGCTTCGAGCAGCACCTTTTCGAGCAGCTCGTCGACGCCGAGTCCTTTTTTCGCCGATATCTCCTGGCACTGGTACTTGCCGCCCCATTCCTCCACGAGCAGGTTCATCTGCGAGAGGTCCTCGCGTATCTTGTCGGGGTTTGCTCCCGGCTTGTCAATCTTGTTTATGGCGAACACCATAGGTACGTTGGCGGCCTGTGCGTGTGCGATGGCCTCCTTGGTGGTGGGCATGACGCTGTCGTCCGCCGCGATGATGATGATGGCGATGTCGGTCACTTGGGCTCCGCGGGCACGCATGGCGGTGAACGCCTCGTGACCCGGTGTGTCGAGGAACGTGATCTCACGTCCGTCGGACAGTGTCACGTTGTATGCTCCGATGTGCTGGGTGATTCCTCCCGCCTCGCCGGCGATCACGTTGGTGTTACGTATGTGGTCGAGCAGCGATGTCTTTCCGTGGTCTACGTGACCCATGACGGTGACAATCGGCGCGCGCGGCACGAGATCGTTCTCATCGTCCTCCTCCTCACTCACGGCCTCGCTTACCTCCGCACTCACATACTCGGTCTTGAATCCGAACTCCTCTGCCACCAGGTTGATGGTCTCGGCGTCGAGACGCTGGTTGATAGACACCATGATGCCGATGCTCATGCACGTGCCGATGACCTTGTTTACAGGTACGTTCATCATGGTGGCAAGCTCGCTCACGGTCACGAACTCAGTGAGTTTCAGTGTTTTGCTCTCTGCCTGCTCCGAGCGCATCTCCTCGTTGAGACGCTCTTGCACGGCGTCGCGCTTCTCACGGCGGTACTTTGCGCCTTTCTTGTTCTGGTTCTTGCTCGTCAGTCGGGCCAGAGTCTCTTTCACCTGGCGTGCCACGTCCTCTTCGTTCACTTCCAGAGGCTTCGGCTGGTTGCGGTTCTTGCGGTTGCGCTTGCCCTGACGGTTGTCGGCGTTTCCGGCCTGGTTGTTGTTCGCTCCGCCGTTGTTGCCGCCGTTATTACCGCCTTTGTTCTTGTTTTTCTTGTTCTGGTTGTTGCCCGGCTGGTTGGCGGCGGCCTCTATGTCCACACGCTCTTTGCCTATGCGTACGCGCTTCTTGCGGTCGCCGGCCGGCCGTTGCTGGGCGGCTTTCTCCTCGCGCTCCTTGCGGCGTTCCTCTTTCGATTTCTTCTTCGGGCGTGTGCTTTGGTTCAGTGCGGCAAGGTCTATCGTGCCGAGCACTTTCACCTGCGGTGCCTTGGTGTTTTCGCTTTTCAGCGTGTAGATGCTCGGCGAACTTGCCGTAGCAGGCTGTTGCGGCTCCTCGGCTTTGAGCTGCTGCGGTGTTTGCTGCGGTTTCGCTGCCTGTTCCTTTTTCGGGGCCTCTGGCTTTTCAGGCTTCCGCTCTATGGGCTTTTCTGCCGGAGCATCTTTCACGGCTTTCTGTTCGGCTTTCGCCTCTACTTTCTTTTCATCTTTCGGGGCTTCCGTCACCGGCTTTTCAGGTTTCGGCTCGATCTTCACTTCCGGTTGCTTTTCCGGTGTTTTGGTTTCAGCCACGGTCTTTTCTTCCTGTTTCGGTTCTTTTTTCTCTTCCGTGACTGGCGCTGCCGGGCGCTTGCCCACACTGTCGAGGTCAATTTTTCCCAGCGGTTTGAACGACTGGCGCTGTTCGAGCAGCTCTTCTCCTTTCGTGGCTTTGCGTTCGGCTTTCTCGGCTTTCTTGTCTTTGGCTTTCTTGGCGAATATCTTTTCGGCTTCGCTCTTGATGTCCTTGTCGCCTTTAAACGCACTCACAAGCGCGTTGTATTGCTCTACCGTTATCTTGGTGTTGACATTGGCATCCTCTTTGATCTCGCCGAGATCTTTTTTGTTTTTCAGGAAATCGACAGCCGTCTGAAGTCCTATGTTCAGTTCTTTTAATACTTTATTTAATCTGACACCCATTCTGTTTAATTTTGAATTACGAATTATAAATTACGAATTGCCGGGTCCGACGCCCGATGCTGAATTGAGAGTTACGAATTCAACATTTTCAAATTCGTAATTCACACACACGGTTCCATTTACTCAAACTCTGCGCGCAGTACCCGCAATACAAGCTCGACGGTCTCTTCTTCGAGGTCGGCTTTCTCGATAAGCATTTCGCGCGGAGCGTTGAGCACGGCCTTGGCCGTGTCGAGTCCGATGCTCTTGATGGCGTCGATGACCCATTGGTCTATCTCGTCGGAGAACTCGTCGAGGTAGATGTCTTCGTCGGCCTCGCCCTCATTCACGACGCGGAACACGTCGATGGTGTACTCTGTGAGCATGGAAGCGAGCTTGATGTTCATACCTCCGCGGCCGATGGCGAGCGATACTTCTTCCGGTTGAAGGTACACCTCGGCCTTGTGGTTCTCCGTGTCGAGTGTGATGCTTGACACTTTGGCCGGGCTCAGCGCACGCTGTATGAACAGCTGCACGTTGCTCGAGTAGTTGATCACGTCTATGTTCTCGTTGCACAGCTCGCGGACAATGCCGTGTACGCGGCTTCCTTTCACTCCGACGCACGCTCCTACCGGGTCGATGCGCTCGTCGTAGCTCTCTACCGCCACCTTGGCACGTTCTCCCGGCATGCGGGCCACGCGGCGTATGGTGATCAGTCCGTCGTTGATTTCGGGCACTTCGGCTTCGAGCAGCCTTTCGAGGAATATCGGGCTGGTGCGGCTCAGGATGATGCGCGGGTTGTTGTTCTCGTTGTCCACTCGTAGTACGATGGCCCTAACGGTCTCGCCCTTGCGGTAGCTGTCCGACGGTATCTGCTCGCTTTTGGGCAGGTGCAGCTCGTTTCCCTCATCGTCGACGATGAGGACTTCGCGCTTCCACATCTGGTATACTTCGCCGCTGACGATCGTTCCCACCTTGTCTTTATACTTATTGTAAAGAGAGTCGTGTTCAAGTTCGAGTATCTTCGATGCCAGTGTCTGGCGAAGATTGAGGATGGCGCGGCGTCCGAACTTGGTGAAGTTCACCTCTTCGCTGACCTCTTCGCCCACTTCATAGTCGGGTTCTATCTTCTGTGCGTCGGTAAGCGATATTTCTTTGTTCTCGTCCTGCACCTCTCCGTCGGCCACAACGATGCGGTTGCGGTGTATCTCGAAGTCGCCCTTGTCGGGGTTTACGATGACATCGAAATTCTCGTCGCTGCCGAAAATCTTGGCTATCACGTTGCGGAAGCTCTCTTCCAGCACGCTGACCATCGTTGTGCGGTCGATGTTTTTGGTCTCCTTAAACTCCTGGAAGGTCTCTATCATGCTGGGACCTTTCTCGTCTTTCTTTGTTGCCATATTCTATTTGAAGCTTAATAAGTATTTTGTATATTTCACGTCATTCATGTCGAAAGCTTTCTCCACGTCGGCAATGACGGGGCGTTTCTTGCCTTCCACTTTCTGTTTCTCCTTCACTGTCACGGTGAACGCCGTGCCGTCGACGCTTGTCAGCACGCCCTGCACTTTCTTGCCGTCGGACGTGAGCACCTCGACCTCCTTGCCGATGTGGTTGACATACTGGCGAGCAACCTTGAAAGGCTGCCCAAGGCCGGCCGAGCCTACTTCCAGCTCGTAGTCGCCCAGCTCGTCGCCCAGTCTTTCCTGCACAAAGCGGCTGAGTGCCGCGCAGTCTTCTATCCACACTCCGTCGGCATGGTCTATCTCTACCACTATGCGGTAGTCTGGTGTCATCACCACGTCAACAAGAAAGTACTCGCCTTCCTGCAACCATTCTTCGACAATCGTCTTTACTACGTTTTTATCTATCATATAATTATAGATGTTATTAAAATAAAATGAGGAGCTTTCGAGAAGCCCCTCATTCCACCGAACGGTGCAAAGTTAGTCATAATTCCGTTATCTGCCAAGTATTTGGCGGAAAAAATGTATTAATATGCAGTATAACAGGCCGTAAGACCGTCAGGCTGCCATGATTGAAGGCCTGTCTGCCGGTGTCGGGTGGGTGTCCGTGCTTGCTTGCAGGTTTGTTCTCGCCTGTTGCTTTTCCTCTTTTGGCGCGTTGCCTTTCGGTGCGGAGAGCAACCGGTGGTATCCCTTTTCATCGTTGAGCACCCGCTCGGCCTCTTTCAGTTGTTTGTCGTACCTCATCGCGGCTTTCATCGTTCCCTCCTGGAAGTAATATGCCGCCACAATGTCCCGCTCTATCATCTCTTTTATTACTTCTTTGTGGCGGTCAATGTCTTTTGCCACGTCGTGCTTGAGTTTCGCCTTGAGCGCGTCAAACTCATCCTTGGCATCTTCGTAGTATCCCTCGAAGCGGGCCAGCTTCACCAGCTCGTCGAGTTTCTTTTCCGTCACGGGATCGTATGTGAAGCCACTCTTTATCACTCTCTGCTTGAAATCCTCGAAGTCGTCGTCGCTCAGCGTGAATTTCTCTGCGGGGGCGATGGTCTGGTGCTTGGCTATGTAGTCTACCACGAAGTCGAACATCACCTCCATCGTGTCGATCCTGTCGAGATATACGGCAATGTTTGGCAGCGTGTCGGGCTTCGACTCTATGTCGGGCTTTATGCCTCCGCCGTCTCGAACCTCGCGTCCGGCTTTTGTGCGGAACACGTGTGTCAGGCTGTCGGGCACCCGTTCGGTATATCCTCCTCCGCTGTGCTTGTAGTTCACGGCCTGTATGCAGCGGCCGCTGGGTATGTAGTATTTGCTCGTGGTCAGTTTCATGTTTGTGTTGTATGGCAGTTCCATAGGCACCTGCACCAGGCCCTTGCCGTATGTCCGGGTGCCGACCACCACTCCGCGGTCGAGGTCTTGCAGCGAGCCGCATGTGATTTCGGCCGCGCTCGCGGTCTCCCCGTTCACGAGCACGACTATCGGCATCACCGTGTCCGTGGGTTCCATTCTCGTCTTGTATGCTTTGTTTGCTCTCGCCAATTTGCCTTTTGTCTCCACAAGGGTTATGTCTTTGGGTATCCACATATTTAATATGTCGATGGCTTCCTGCAACGAGCCGCCTCCGTTGCCGCGCAGGTCGAGCAGCAGTTTGGCCGCCCCCTGTCTTTTCAGGTCAACGAACGCCCGGCGCATCTCTTTAGCGCTGTTTTCAGTATAGTCGCTCAGGTTGATGTATCCCACTCCGTCAGCCATCATCCCGTAGTATGGAATGGTTGGCATCTTGATGCTTTTTCTCGTGATTTTAAACTTCATCACCTTGCCGGTCGACGGGCGCTCGATTTTCAGTACGAAGCTCGTGCCTGCGTCACCGCGCAGATGGCTGCTGACATAGCTCACGTTTTTGTCTGTCGTGATGCTGTCGTCTATCGCAAGTATGATGTCGCCCTTTTTCAATCCGACTTCAGCCGCCGGCATGCCGGCATAGGGCTCGTCTATCACCACCCGTTTCAATCTTTGATGGTAGCGTATCACTGCTCCTATACCCGCGTATTTTCCGGTGAGCATCATCTTTAATTCTTTCGACTTGCTCTCAGGATAATACTCTGTGTATGGGTCGAGGCTGTTCAGCATGGCGTTGATGCCGTTGCCTATTACCATTGCCGGGTCGAGCGTGTCTACATACATGAGGTCGAGGTTCCGGTATATGGCGTTGAATATATCTATGTTCTTCGCCACTTCGAAGTTATGATTCTTGCCTTTCTGTGCCTGTCCCGGTATTAGTGTCATACAGGCGAGCATGATGAGAAACAATCGTTTTTTCATTTTCATTATTATATTGAATGACTATACTAAGTATATATGTTTGCTGGCGCAAAATTACATGTTTATACTCTAACAGCAACCTGTTTGGCTTCTTTTTTATAAAAAAATAATATGTTTCGACGATTTTTTTGCGGAAAAGTTTGCGTGTTTCAGAAAAACGCATTACCTTTGCATCGCAATTCAGAAATGATGCGCAATCACTGCTTCAATAGCTCAGTTGGTTAGAGCACCTGACTGTTAATCAGGGGGTCGTTGGTTCAAGCCCATCTTGAAGCGCAGGAGTCCGAAGGTTTTTCTTCGGACTTTTTTGTTTATTGTGGTGATTTGGGGTCAGTGGATTTTCGGGGTCAGTCCAAAAACCGGGTCAGTCCCAAAAACCTGTTGGTATGTTATGTTAATACTCGAAAGTGCACTATCTTTGCGTTCAAATTAAAACCATCTGTCCAATGCCTTCCAATCGCAACCTACATAAGTTACTACGAGTCATCTTCCCCGAAGTTTTAATGGAGTATTTCGAGATCTCCGGTTGGCATGACGACTCTGTCAAAATCGAAGTCTGGCTTGATGAAAAACACTACATGGAACGTTCAGATTACAAGAGTGGAACCGTGATCTCACATGGTTTTACTGATGAGAAAATGATTCAGGACTTTCCTCTGCGTGGTAAACCTGTTTATCTCCACGTAAGACGTCGTCGCCGGTATGACAAAGCTACCGGGGAAACTTTTTCCTATACCTACGATGATCTTACGGCCGAAGGAACGAAACCCACTCCCGAG